>CAZLDA010000162.1:0-3729 GCA_964557875.1 uncultured Pseudomonadales bacterium
TGAAAGACACCAGCTACAAAGCGTTCGAAATGGGTTGGCGGCTCGGCACGTTCGGTCTGTTCCGGTTGGCACAGGCCGTGTGCCCGCGAATGGAAGCCCGCGGCTCAGGCACCATTCTCGTCACGTCTGCCACCGCGGCGGTACGCGGCAACAAGGGCCAACATTCTCATGCAGCCGCGATGGGTGGGCGGCGCATGTTGTGCCAGACGCTGAATGCCGAGTTCGCGCCGAAGGGCATTCACGTGGCGCACATTCTCATTGACGGTGCGGTGGATGCGCCCGATACGCTCGGCAAGATGCTCGGGCCTGAACAGTTTCAGGCACTCAGAGAGACGCGCGGCATGGAACACGACGGTCTGATGCTGCCGGCAAAGATCGCCGAAACGTATCTGCATCTGGCGCAACAACATCGCTCGGTTTGGACGCACGAGATGGACTTGCGCTCGTTCTCCGACCGCGCATGGTGGAACCACTGAACTGCTGTTACATGCTTCCGTATAACCGGTTCACGTTCGCATAGCGCTGGGGGTCGAGGTCGCGCCCGGCCAGCGCGGGATGGTCGACGCCGTAGCGGTGCGCACGGAACACGATGTTCATGCGGCCGCCGAGGCGTGGATTGTTGGTAAACATCGGGTTGATGTATTCCCACACCACTTTCTTGCCGCGCGTCACCTCGAAGAACTGCCCCTTCGCCGACTCGCAGATCAGCATGTTGTTGTTCGGTAGACGCTGCACGCTGCCGCCCATGAACGTGTAAAGCGAGAACGGCGGGTCGTCGCTGTATTCCCAGACGATCTCGCGCGTCTTTGCGTTGATTTCGATGGCACGCGAGAAATCCATGTTCCTCTGGCGATGCACGCCGTTGTCGAAAATGGTGATGGTGTCTTTGCCGGAGTACTTAGCGTCGTGCTGATGGCTGGTCGTGCCCGTCCACTTCCATTTGAACTTGCCGGTCTTCGCGCTCACTTCGCCCACCATGCTGATGCGCCGGAAGCTGAGCAGCCAATCGCCTTTCGGTGAAACCGAGATCGAGTTGCAGTGGCTCCATTCCATCCGATGATCGAGCGGGCAGATCACTTCGGTGGCGGGATCGAAGTGCTCCCACGACTTCCACTCTTTGACGATTTCGCCGGACGGAGTCACTTCGAGCACCACGTCGCCGAGCATCAGGTTCGGGTCGTCTTCGGCGTCGTTGTAGCCACCCTTTACCTTGCGCACCAGGCCCTTCGGCAGCGGCACCCATTTCACGATCAGCGTGTTGCCGTTCGGCAGCCGCTGATAGTCGTGGTGAATCCACGGGTCGTCGAAGCGCCACACGATGTTGCCTTCCCAGTCGAGCTCGAAGCATGCGGCGGCCTGGCCGTTGAGCCCGCGTTGCCCGGCGACGTTCTCGGACGGCATCGCCAGCGCCATCAGGTTGCCGTTGGGGAGCAGTTCGGGATTCGTGATACCGAGTGGACACTGCCAGCGGTGCACGAAGCGGCCGTGCATGTCGATGAGCCACGCCTTGTCCATGTCCGCCGTGAACAGCGTGTAGCCGGGGCAGCTGAGCTGCGGGTTGTAGTGGATGAGCCCGTTCGGGTGATGTTCAGAGCGTGCCATCAGCGTTTCGCCGCCGCGGCCCATCCCGTCGCGTAGTCGGCACTCATGCGCGGACCTTTCACGCGCAGGTGCTGGATCTTCCACACGCCGTCCACCTTCACGTAGTCGTCGTTGTAGCGCGCGGCCTGCCATAGCGCGCGGTTGCCTTCGCGCATCGTGAACGGTCCGAAGAAGTACCACGTGCCGGTGGCGCGATCGCCGCTCGTTTCGATCACCGGGTTCATGACCATGTGTTGAGAAAACGCGATGGCCTTCTGAAAGCCGACGAACAGTTCGCGGATGGCGGCGTGACCTTTCGCATGTCCGATGCCGCGGCCCTCCCACTCGCCGTCCTCGGCGAAGATCGTGGTGATGCGGTCCGGGTTGTGGTTGTCGTCGCAGATCGCGCAGTAGGTGGCTTTCAGCTGCTTGATCGCTTCGATGTCTTCCAGACGCTGGATGCGTTTCGCAAGGTCCTGCTGGTCCATATCGATTTCCCCCTTCGTCGTCGGCCCCCGACGAGAGAAACTATCACACTGTCCTCGAA
Organism: uncultured Pseudomonadales bacterium; assembly: GCA_964557875.1. Taxonomy (GTDB): domain Bacteria; phylum Pseudomonadota; class Gammaproteobacteria; order Pseudomonadales; family Azotimanducaceae; genus DATJGR01. Next base: position 2,129 of record CAZLDA010000162.1, read on the forward strand.
GCCCGCAGATCGATATGGCCCAACCGCCGAATACGCCACCTCTCACCTGGCTGCGCGCATTCGAAGCCGCCGCGCGGCTCGGCAGCCTCAAGGACGCTGCGGAAGAACTGTCGGTAACGCCGTCTACCATCAGCCACCATGTGCGCGATCTGGAAGCGCGCCTCGGCGCGCCGTTGTTCACGAAGAGCGGTCGTGGCGTAGCGCTCACGGAAGAAGGCGAGCGCTACTTCCGCACGTTGCGGCAGGCGTTCGAACTGTTGCGCGGCACGGTGCTCGAACCGGCGGATCGAGCGCGTCGTCTGCGCATCGGTTGTTTCCCGTTTCTCGCCAACGAGGTGATCGTGCCGCGGCTCGATGAGCTGAAGCGGGCGTTGTCCGGCACCGCGATTACTCTACGCAACGACGTGCACCTCGATGCATTGCTCGATCCGCAACCTTCGAATCGTCTCGACGTGCTGATTCGCTACGGCAACGGTGACTTTCCCGGCTATCTCTCGCGTGAACTCGCACCGATCGATCTGGTTCCCATCGCCGCGCCCGGCGCGTATCGCGTCGAACGCGCGGAAGATGTGTTGGCGCTGCCGATCATCCAAGTGGTGGGACCGTTTGACGGTTGGAAGAGGTGGGCCGAGAGTCATGGCCTCGACCGACGGCCCACTAGAGTTGCGCTCGAAACCGACAGCTACCACGCGGCTGCGCTCGCGGTGGAGCAAGGCGCCGGGATCTGTCTCGGCATTCTGCCGTTCATGCGGCCGTGGTTCGCCGCGCGGCGCGTGCAGACGATCGGCGCGCTGACCACGCGCATCGAGGAACGCGCCTATCTCGTGTACGGCCTGCACGCGGCGGGTGTGGAAGCGAATGCCTTTCATATACAGATCGCCGAGCGGCATCGGCGGATTCTGGCCGAAGTAGATCGACGCCGACGTGCACAGCCCGAACGGCGCGGTGGAACGCAACAACGCGCTCAAACCGTCGAGGTTCTGCGTGCAATCCATCGTGATGTCGTGCGTCGCGAAACGGCGTGGCCACGCGTCCACCTGCACGCAGTCGGCGCCGAGGCGTTCGCCGATCGCGAGCGCGCGTTTGTTGTCGCTGGCGTAAGTAATGCGACCGGCGCCGAGGTGTCGTGCGGCGGCGAGAGTGTAGAGGGGAATGCTGCCGGTACCGGCGATCAACACGCTCGATCCGGGTCGCGCCGCCAACTCTGCATCCACCGCGCGCAAGCCGTCGGCGAAGTTGTCGCTGGCCGAAGCAGCGGCCACAGGCGTTACGCCGTTCGGTAAACGCCGCAAGTTGAAGTGTGCCCACGGTACGCGAACTGCGTCTGCCAGCGCGCCCGACCACTCGCCCGACGTGGCGCCGATGCCGTACATCGAGGTGGGCGGCACCTCGGTGCACGCGGCGCTGTGGCCTCGTTGGCAATTGATACACGTGCCGCAACTGGGCTGGAACGATGCGAGCACGATGTCGCCGACGTTTATCGACGAGACATGTTCACCGCACTGAAGCACCTCGCCGGTGAACTCGTGGCCGATGACGAACGGTGGCCTGAACGGCGCTGTGCCGGCAAAGATCGACCGGTCGAGATCGCACGCCGCAAC
>CAZLDA010000162.1:3829-7846 GCA_964557875.1 uncultured Pseudomonadales bacterium
GCAGACACGTGTACTCGGTTCACCAGTCGTTGAACCGGTTTCGAACCGAAGTCGAATAGCCCACGAAGTGGCGTGGTTCGCCAGATTCGATGTGCCGGCCGATGCGCCGAAGGCACGTAACGTGTTGAAATCCGTAGCGATGGCGCTGGCACGAAGTCTGCTGAGCTCACGCGACTCAACTGAGGGGAGACGAAATGTCGGAGCAAACATCGGTCGTGGAAAAGGGGGAACGCCGGTGGGTGGGTTACGCCGCACGCGCGTTGGGTATTCTGATTCTGGCGTGCATCGGCGCGGTGTTCATCGCGCAGCGCCTGTCGGACGGACCACTGAACGACATACTGCCGGGCGGTCGCATGCACGCCGGCGCGTTGGCACCACAAACCGAACTCGCGAATGCGCTTGCCGCGCAGGGCGCGTGTGCCGACGGCGTGTGTCCGCCGCTTGACCCGATCGAACTCGAACTGAGCGGGCCGGGCACGTCTCGATACGCGGGAATCATGGTGCACGATGGTCAGGTTTATCTGCCGTGCGATCTCGGCTACATGTGGGGTCGGTTCGAAGGTACGCAACGCAACGTGTTGCACCTCATCTACCTGTTCAAGCACTGGCACAAGGACGCGCTGGAAGACGGTCGTGTGGTGGTTCGCGTGGGCGGCAAGCGCTACGAAGGGCAAGCCGTGCGTGTAACGGATCCTGCTACCGACGCGGCGCTGAAGTCGCAGCTCGAAGAGATGGCGCGGCAATGGGTTGCACCGGCTGCGTTGGGACCGCCGCCGACCGAAGGACCGAACGACATCTGGTTCTTCCGCGTGGATCCGCGTCCCACGGTTTGACATGACGCGACCACCGCGGAGCCCGCGCGCACTGCACGACTTCCGCATGGAGGAAGTGCGCTATGAAATCGTTTCGCTGGAGCCGGGTCGCAGCCTGCACCGCAAAGGCGACGTTGCCGTGTACTTCTACCATGTGCTGGAGGGCGAGATCGCCGCGGACGACGGTGCCAACGAGCCTGTTGTGGCGCGGTTGCGGGATACGATCACGGTAACCGGGTTGATCGGGCACAAGGTAACGAGTCGCGGCAAAGGAACTGCACGGTTGCTGGTCGGTGCGGAGCCGCACGAGTACCTGGCGTGGATGAAGGCACCGGAGGAAGTGCGGTGCTTTCGCGCGAACGATCGCCATCCGCTGCTGCCGCGACTGTTGCTGACCATGGATCTCGTCATCGAAGAGATTTCCGATCCGGCATCGCCCGGCGACCAACTGACGCTCGAGCGGCTTGCGGAGCTCATTGTCTTCTACACCATCCGGATGGCGGGTCCTGATGCGGGGCCGCTCGATGAGTTTCCGTGGAACGACCGCAAACTGATGGTGGCTGTGAACGCGATGAGCGCCGATCCCGCACGCGATTGGACGGTAGGTCAGCTCGCGGAACTGGTGCATCTGTCGCGCTCGGCGTTCGCGGCGCGTTTCAAACGTTCCCTCGGCGAATCGCCCATCCGAACGCTCACCCGCATCCGGTTGAAAGCGGCGGCAACGAAACTGCTGCAGGGTTCGAGCATTCCGCAGGCGGCGGCGCACTACGGTTACGGGTCCGAAGCGGCATTCAATCGCGCGTTCGGGCGTGAATTCGGCGTAACGCCGGGACGCTGGAAACGCGCTCAGAAGACCGACTGACCGTTTCGCGGCTGGACGATCGATCAATTTTTCGAGAGGCCCACTCATGGTGCGGGTTGCGGGCCGGGGGTAGCCTTGCGATGGGTTTGAGGAGGGTAGAGGGGGAGAGTCGATATGGCCGCCACGATGATCGCCACGGACCGAACCGCGTGGTTCAACGCCGATACGGGAGTGCTTGACCGACGGATCTTCTCGGACCGCGACATCTATCAGCAGGAACTGCAGCGCATCTTCGCGCGCGCGTGGAATTTCATGTGCCACGAATCGCAGCTGCCGCAGTCCGGCTCCTTCTTCATGAACTATATCGGCGAAGACCAGGTGATCGTGGTGCGCGACCGAACCGGCGCGATCAACGTGCTGTTGAACTCGTGTTCGCATCGCGGCAACTCGGTGTGTCGCGCCGAGCAAGGGCGCACGAACAGTTTTTTGTGCGCGTATCACGGCTGGAACTACGACCTCGACGGCCGTCTCGTCGCGATACCGGGCCAGGAGGCGTTCTATCGCAACGATGTCGACAAGGCGAAGTGGGGTTTGGGTAAAGCGGCGCAGGTGGCGAGCTATCGCGGCTTCGTGTTCGCAACGCTCGACCCGACCGCGCCGCCGCTCGAAGACTATCTCGGTTGGGTGGGCCGTCTCGGCATCGACATGATCGCGTCGAACGGTGAACTCGAGGTGGTGGACGGCATCCAGAAGAATCGCCTGAAGTGCAACTGGAAGCTCGCGGTCGACAACCTGTACGACTGGTATCACGTGAAGATCTCGCACGGCTCCGCGTTGCGCATCGGTTATGCGCCGGAAGAAGCGATGGCGCCGATGAGCCAGATGGTGATCCTCGGCGAATACGGCCACGGCATCGGCGGGCCGGGTGTCACGCAAGCGGAGTTCGACGAAGGTGCGGCGCGCCTGAAAGCCGGCGGCGGCGAGCCGAAGTGGTACGACATGTCGGTGGCGCGTCGACTCGATCCCCGCGTTCAACAGATGCTGGGTCCTGTCGGCACGCGCTCGTTCGGCCACCCGAACATCTTTCCGAATCTGTGGATCACGCAGTTCAACCAGGTGTGTCTGCGCGTGCCGCGCGGACCGTTCGAAACGGAGCTGTGGTGGTTCACGCTGGTGCCGAAGGAACTGCCCGAAGACCAACGCCGCTTTGCCATCTATATGGCGAATCACACGTTCGGTCCGGCCGGCCTGCTGGAACAGGACGACGGCGAGAACTGGAGCCACTCGACGCGCGGCGCAAAGGGTGCGGTAACGCAACGGCTTCCTCTCAACTATGCGATGGGACGCGGCCACGATCGTGTCGAAGCCGATCCATCGGGCCAGAGCCGCATCGAAACGGTGGTGAACGAACACGGCCAGCGCTGGACCTATCAGTCGTGGCAGGAGTGGATGCAGGCCGACAGCTGGCAGGAGCTGATGGCGCACCACTCACCTGTTCCGTCAGGGGTGGTGTGACTTGATGTCGGCGTTCGAGAGCCTCGACCTGCAGCAACGTATGCTGCTCACGTTCGAGGCCCAGGAGTTTCTGTATCGCGAAGCGAGCCTGCTCGACGAGCGCCGACTCGACGAATGGCTGGCGCTCTGCACCGACGACATTCACTACTGGATGCCGATTCGACGCACCACGAACGTGAAAGATCTCGACAGTGAATTCACGAAGCCTGGCGCGATGGCCTACTTCGACGACGACAAACGGACGCTGGGCATGCGCGTGCAACGGTTGGCGGTCGGGCGCGCGTGGGCAGAAGATCCGCCGTCGCGCACGCGACACACCGTGAGCAACGTGCGTATCGTGAGCGCCGACGCCAACGAGATTCTCGTGGCGCTCAACTTCCACCTCTATCGCACGCGGCTCGAAAGCGAAGAGGATAGCTGGATCGGCCGCCGCGAAGACCTGCTACGGCGCGAGAACGGCGCGCTCAAACTCGCGCGCCGCCACATCTTCCTCGATCAGACCGTCATCCTGTCGCAGAACATGAGCAATCTGTTCTGAGTAAGCCCTTTTCGGCCAGGGTTGATTCCCCTGGGGCCCGGGCGCAGTCTCCGCGACGGGGGGGAAGTTCGTAGTTGCACCCAATGCGGAGTCAGCGTGTCCGTCACGCGGGCGCGCTGACGCTTTTCAAAGCAAAGCGAGGGGGAAGACAGCATGCGAATTCGATCGGTCAAGTCATGTACGTTTCTATGGGTTGTCGCCTCTGTCCTGCTCGGTACGAGCGTGGCCACGGCGGAGTCGAGTAAAACGTCGTCAGTCGTCAATTTCGAAGTGCTTTCCGTCGATGGAAACCGGGTCGTACTGCGCGATCAGAACGGCACGCGCGAACTCACGGTGCCGGACAATTTCAA
>CAZLDA010000163.1:0-7832 GCA_964557875.1 uncultured Pseudomonadales bacterium
ATCGCGTTCGTCGGCGACAGTTCGCTCGGCAATTCCATATCGGCGCAGAGGTTCGGCGAACGGAGCGGCGCGACCACCGTGAATCTCGCGTTGAACGGCGCTTACGGTTCGGCTGGCGCGTACAACATGACGCGCAAAGTGCTGGAAGGTCACGCCCCGCGCCTCGTCGTGGTGATGCTGTCGATCGACACTCTGCGCCGCGCCGACGCGTTTCCCGGCTTCTTCTTTTCCGCCGAGCCCGCGCAACCGCTCACGACGTCGCCGATTCGAATACTCGAGTTGTACTTCAGCTTCAAGACGGCGCGGCGTGTACTCGATCAGCTTTGGAAGGGCTCCACGAAACTACCGACGAACTTTCGAAACGACTACATCGCACAGGAAGGAGCACCGCTCGGTACCAGGGCATCGGCAGAAGTCGCGGAACATCCGCTGTTACCGAAGATGGTCGCCGAGCAGCAACTGGGCTACATCGCGCGCATCGCCGCACTCTGCAACGAACGCGGCGTGGCGTGCGTGTACGCGCACGGCCCGATCTTCGAAGGCTATTGCAAGCAGGCGGCCGACTATGTGGCGACGTTGGATGAAGGCATCCGTGCCGCCGGGCTGGAAGTGGTACCCGAAACACCGGTGTGCCTCGAGGAACAGGAAGTCGGCGACTCGATCGACCACGTACGCAGCGGGTTGAAAGACGCATTCACGGACCGCTACTTCACATTGTTGAGCGGCTTCCTGAATCCGTCGAAGGGGAACTGAGCGGGATCGGGATGCGCCGCGCGGTTTGCGCGGCGCACCTCGATGGCATCGTTAGGCGCGGGTGCCTTCGAACGATGCGTTGCCGAACGCGCCGAGTTTGACCGAGCCCGCGATCTTGTCGCCGTCCACTTTGCCGGTGAACTCGAGTTTGATCGGCATCGGTTGCGTCATGTTCGCCGACCAGGTCAACGTGTCGCCCGCGACTTTGCCGTCGTTGAGAGCCAGCGCGCCTTGTGGGCCTTTCATTTCGCCCGTCAGCTTGTCGCCGTCGGTCTTCAGCACGAGGGATGCTTTCTGCGCGCCCATCGGCGTGTTCATCGTTACGTTCCAGGTACCATCAGCACTCATCTGCCTCTCCTTTCTTGCGTTGATTCCGGCGAAGCCGGATGAAAATCCGGTGAAACCGGACGTGTTGAAATCGAAACTCAGTCGGGTAGTCCGAGCACCCGCTTTGCGACGATGTTGAGCTGCACTTCGGAGCTGCCGCCCGCAATCGTCAGCGCCTTTCCGAAAAGCCACAGCCGAGTGGTCTGCAACTCTTCGGTAGAAAACGCATCGCCCTCCCAGCCGACACCTCGTGTGCCCATGAAACGCACATTCGCCTCGGCGCGCCGTGCGTCGAGCTCCGTTGAATAGTACTTGAACATCGACGTCGCGAACGTTTCGGTGCGCCCGGCACTGTTCTCCTCGGCCGCACGCCGCAACGTCAGTGCAAACGCGCGGGCATCCATTTCGATCGATGCGACCTCGTCGCGCGTCGCAGCGTCGGCGATGCGATCATCGCGAACGCCCGCGTAGTGTTTTGCGAGATCGGGTAGCGACCCGCGCGTGCGGATGCCGCCGCCCGGTCCTGAAATCGACGAACGCTCGTATTGCAGCAGACGCTTCGCGATGGTCCAGCCGCGGTTCTGCTGACCAACGAGGTTCGACTTCAGAGCTTTCGCGTCGTCGAAGAAGCACTCACAGAAATCGGAATTGCCTGCGATGAGATTGATCGGTTTGACCGTGACGCCCGGTTGATCCATGGGAAACAGCACGAAGCTGATGCCGTCGTGTTTGGGTGCGGTGGGATCGGTGCGCACCAGGCAGAAAATCCAGTCCGCCTTGTCGGCGAGCGTCGTCCAGATCTTCGAACCGTTGATCAGGTAGTAATCGCCGTGGTCTTCGGCGCGCGTTTTGAGCGATGCGAGATCGGAGCCCGCGCCCGGTTCCGAATAACCCTGGCACCAACGGACCTGTCCGCTCGCGACTTTCGGCAGATGCTCGGCGCGCTGTGCTTCGTTGCCGAATTCGAGCAGCGTCGGGCCGATCATGCTGACGCCCATGCCGGTGAGGGGCGCCGGCGCCCCTATTGCGGCCATCTCGGCACGCAACGCGCGATGATGCGCAGCGTCGAGTCCCGCGCCGCCATACGCTTTCGGCCAGCTCGGCACGGTCCAGCCGCGCTCGTAGCAGGCGTCGAACCAGCGCCGTCGCGCCGCGCTGATCGGTTCCTTCGCACCGCCCTCGAAGCTCGACGCGGTGCCGCGCAATTCCGCAGGGCAATTCCTGTCGAGCCACTCGCGCGCCTCGTTGCGGAATGCCGACAGATCCGCCATCTACTCAACCCCCCCTCTCTTTACCTCGAGCGTCTTTCGGAGACGCATTTGCATAAACTGCCATCGCTCGAAGCCCAGCACGATAGGAGATTTCCGATGCCGATTCCAACCCCTTTGACGCTGCTCGGCGCACCGGGATCGCCCTACACCCGCAAGATGGTCGCGCTGCTGCGATATCGTCGGATTCCCTATCGTCTGCTGGTCGGACGTCATGGCGACGCGCGCGGACTGCCGAAGCCGAAGGTCGAACTGCTGCCCACGTTCTACCTGCCCGCTGCGAACGGCGCGCTCGAAGCGGTGGTCGATTCGACGCCGCTGATCCGCCGCTTCGAAAGCGCATTCAGCGAACGCCGGGCAACGCCGCCTGATCGCGTTACGGATTTCATCGACTATCTGCTCGAAGACTATGCCGACGAATGGCTGACCAAAGCGATGTTCCACTATCGCTGGCATTACGCGGCCGACATCGAGCGTGCCGGCGAAATTCTGCCGCGCTGGACCGCCGTAACCGCCGCTGAAGAGCAGATGCAGAAGTCCAAGCGATTCATTCAAAAGCGCCAGATCGAGCGCCTTTACGTGGTCGGCTCCAACGACACCACTGCGCCGGTGATCGAAGCGAGCTATCGGCGTTTCCTGACGCACTTCACCCGCCTGCTGGAGCAGCAGCCGTTCGCGATGGGCGGCCGGCCCGGCGCGGCCGACTTCGGCCTGTACGGCCAGCTGACTCAACTGGCACAGTTCGATCCCACCCCGATGGCGCTGACGCTCGCTCACGCGCCGCGCGTGTACGCGTGGGTCGACATCGTCGACGACCTGTCGGGTATCGAAGTGAACGAGGCCGACTGGCTGCCGCGCGACGCGCTCAAATCAAGGCTCGGTGACCTGCTCGGCGAGATTGGACGTGTTTACGCGCCGTTCCTGCTCGCCAACGCCGCCGCAATGGCGCGCGGCGACGCCGAGGTGCGGCTGACCATCGACGGCGCACCGTGGGTACAACAACCGTTCCCGTACCAGGCGCGCTGCCTGCAATGGTTGCGCGAGCGATACGCCGCGTTATCCGGTACCGATCGCGTCGCAGCGGACGGGATTCTCTCCGGCACCGGATGTGAAGTACTGTTTCGCCCCTGACCGACATACAGCCCATCCAGATCGTCCATATAGATAGAGGTAGACATGTCCGAGCATCTGATCGAGAGCCACGACGGCGGCGTTGCGACGCTGACGATGAATCGCCCTGAAGCGCGCAATGCAATGTCCGGCGCCATGATGGAAGCGATGCAGTCCGCGCTGCCACGCCTCGCCGCCGACCGCAGCGTGCGCGCGATCGTGTTGACGGGCACGGGCGGTGCGTTCTGCGCCGGCGGCGACGTGAAGGGATTTGCATCCGAAGCATCCGGCGGCGGTCGCGCCGGTGCGTCCGGCGGCGGTGAGTTCAATATGGAGCAGCGCGTGCACGGGTTACGCACCGGCATGGAGTTGTCGCGCTGGTTGCACGAAATGCCGAAGCCGACGCTCGCGGTCATTCCCGGTCCGGCGGCCGGTGCGGGTCTGTCACTCGCGCTCGCGTGCGATCTGCGCGTATCGATCGATACGGCGAAGTTCACCACCGCGTTCTCGAAAATCGGTCTGGCCGGCGACTACGGTGGTTCCTATTTCCTGCCGCACCTCGTCGGCGCCGCCAAAGCGCGCGAGCTCTACTTCACCGCCGACGTCATCTCCGCGCAGGAAGCGTTGAAGATCGGCCTGGTGAATCACGTGTTTCCGGCCGCCTCGTTCGAGGCGGATGCGCTCGCGTTCGCGCGCAAGCTCGCGAACCTGCCAACGGTGGCGCTCGGTTACATGAAGAAGAATCTGAACGCGGCGGAACGCGGCTCGCTCGCCGATGTGCTCGATCTCGAAGCGATGCACATGATCCGCACGTTCATGACCGACGACCACAAAGGGGCCGCGAAGGCATTCGTGGAGAAACGCCCGCCCGAATTCAAAGGGCGCTGATCGAACGCGCACAACGCCGAACGCAGTGACGCGTCACGCGTAAACCGGATACTCCGGTTCCCACATATTCGCGACGACGACGGCTTCGGGATCGGCAATCGTCTTCGTCGCGACGACATCGATTGCCGCCTGTCTTATGACCGCAATCGCGACGCCGCGCGCGACGTCGCGCAACCTGCGTACCGAAGGGAACAACAATCCTTCGGCGATTTCCGCCTCCGTGAGGCAGCCGGCCAGTGAGGCGGCCGCGACGTTGATCATGTTGTCGGTCACTTCACGCACTTCCGCCAGCAGCGCGCCAAGACCGAGACCCGGGAAGATGAACGCGTTGTTGGCCTGGCCGATCTTGCGCAGCTCACCACCATAGGGAACCGGCTGAAACGGGCTGCCTGCGGCAACGATCGCGCGGCCGTCGGTCCAGCGGATGATGTCTTCCGGGCGCGCCTCCGTGTTGTCGTTGGGATTCGACAACGGGAAGATGATCGGCCGTTCGACCTGCGCCGCAACACGCCGGATCAACTGCTCCGGGAAACTGCCCGGTTGACCCGACGCGCCGATCAAAACGGTGGGCTTGTAGTGCTCCACCACGTCGTCGAGGCTGCGCTGCGCGGCGTTGCCGAGCCCAACACGACGCGCCTGCTCCTGTGGCCACGCCAGCTCGCTCTTGTACGCATCGCGCATTTCGTTGTCGCTGACGATCAGGCCGCGGCTGTCGAGCACCGCAATGCGTTCGCGGATGGCGGTGTCGTCGAGACCGAGTTGCTTGAGCCCTGCGCGAATCTGTCGTGCGATGCCGAGGCCGCCCGCGCCGGCGCCGAACACCACGATCCGTTCGTCGCTGAGCTTGTGGCCGATGAGCCGGCACGCACCGAGCAGACCCGCCAACGCCACAGCACCGGTGCCCTGGATGTCGTCGTTGAACGACGGCAACACCTTGCGGTACTTGTTCATGATCGTGAGCGCGTTTTCCTTGCGGAAGTCCTCCCACTGCAACAGCGCGCCGGGGAATTCGGACTTCACCGCCATCACGAACTCGTCTATCAACGCGTCGTATTCGGCGCCGCGCAGCCGCGGGTGGCGGCGGCCGAGGTACAGCGGATCGTCGAGCAGCGCCTTGTTGTCGGTGCCCACGTCGATGCTGACCGGCAGCGTTTCCGCCGGATGTACGCCGGCCGCGGCCGTATACAACGACAACTTGCCTATCGAAATGCCGATGCCGCCGGCGCCCTGGTCGCCGATACCGAGAATCGATTCGTTGTCGGTCACCACCATCAGGCGGATGCGCCGCTCGCCCGCCGCGTTGCGCAGCGCAGTCGCGATGCCGCCACGCGACGCCGGCGTGATCCACAAGCCGCGCGAATGCTGAAACACGTGGCTGAACTCGCGCGTCGCCTGCCCGACCGTCGGGGTGTAGATGATCGGCATGAACTCTTCGATGTGGTCGCGCACCACGCGATAGAACAGGTGCTCGTTGCGATCCTGCAGCGCCGCCAGCGCGACATATTTATCGATGGGCGCGCGGTGACGTTCGATGCCGGCATAGCTGCGCTGTGCCTGCATCGCCATGTCGTTGAACTGCGGCGGCAATATGCCGTCGAGACCCAGCTTCACGCGTTCAGCAGGCGTGAACGCCGAACCCTTGTTCAACAACGGGTTGCGCAACACGTCGTAGCCGCGCTTGTTGCCGAGCAGCTTCAGAATCTGGGCAGTCATGCTGAAGTTCCTTTTCGAATGTGAGCCGCGTGATGGCCATGGCCACGAACGCAGCGGCGAAGCATCTCATCGAGGCTGGTCAGTCGGATACCCAATTGCGCGGCGGCTGCGGCCGGGTCGATGCAATCGTCGTGATCGAGTACACCGAGCATCGCCGCCGTAATCGGCGGATTCGCCATCGTGTGTTGCGCGATCCACGCAACGCCGAGCAACGGTGCAAGCGGCAATGAAACACAGCGCACCCGACGACCGATGGTAGCCGCGGCGCCGTGCACCAGCGCCTCGCGCGAAAGCGACTCCGGGCCGGCGAGATCGATCGCCACGCGCTCGAGTCCCGGCGCCTGCATCGCGGCTACGATCGCTTCTACAACGTCGCCCGCATAAATCGGTTGTTCCAGGCTGGCGCCGCGCAATAGAAACACCATTCCGCCGCGCGCTTTTCTGCTCAACGCGCGCGCCGCGTGATCGTCTTCGCCAAGCACCATCGGCACGCGCAGAACCACCGCTTGCGGCACGCCGTTCAACAGCGCCTGCTCCGCGCGACCCTTCGACGCGAGTGCCGCGTTCTGCGACCGTGGATCCGAACCGAGAATGCTGAGATACACGATGCGGCGCAGGCGCGTTGCGGTGGCCGCGGCCACCAGCACGTCGGTCGCCCGCTCGTGTGCATCCACGTAGCGGTTCTTCAGCGTCTCTTTCAGGATGCCCACAAGGTGCACTGCGCAGTCGCAACCGGCAGCCGCCTCGGCCAGCGCGTGCGGGTCGCGATAGTCGAGTTCCACTATCCGCAAATCAGCCCGCACATCGGCGCCCGACTGTTCGAGCACGCGACGGGCTTCCGGCGAACGCACCGTTGCCGTCACTTGCACGCCCGGCGCAAGTCGCGCGATGAGGCGTCGACCCAAATGGCCATTCGCACCGGTGATCAGAACTCGCACGATTGAGCCTTGTACATGCTCTTACTAAGGGGCGACGCTGGTAGCATGCGTCGCGAGCCTACCATCGTTACTCGCCATCGACGACAAAGAAACCGCCGTTGTCACAACCTGGGCGAACGCGCTCAGCGCGGTACGTCTGCTCATCGCACTCCCCTGCGCGTATGCGATCTGGATCGGCGCATGGCCCACCGCCGCCGTCCTGTTCGTGATCGCGGTGGCCACCGATGTTTCCGACGGCATCGTCGCGCGACGCAGGGGCGAGGTCTCCGCCTTCGGCGGCCTGCTCGACCATTCGATCGACGCCCTTTTCGTCACCGTGAATCTAGCCGCACTCGCCGCCGCCGGCTTGATCACCCCACTGCTCGCACCTCTCGCCATCGCATCGTTCACCCAATACGTCTGGGATTCCAAAGCCCTCTCCGGCGCACCCCTGCGCGCGAGTGTGCTGGGTCGTTGGAACGGCATCGGCTACTACGTGATTGTCGGCACCGCGACCATTCAACACGCGCTCAACGCCACATGGCTTCCGTCCGCATGGGTCGCAGGCGCTGCATGGCTGTTGGCCATCTCTACGGTGATCTCAATGGGCGATCGGGCGTACGCGTTATGGAAAATCAGGAAGGATTGAGCTTCGAACGACGGCGGACGTGGGGCGAGTCTCCATAACACCGTTGGGTGGGTTGGGAAGCACCAACGCGCTAAAGCGCGTTGGTGCGGAACGCGCGCGAAGCGCGCGTTCATCCTCTTCTCCCTACGAACGAAGGCGCGACTTCGATGCTGGAAGGTGACGGCTGATCGGTGTTGAGGGGCATGAGCGGCCATGGATGGCCGCGAC
>CAZLDA010000164.1:0-7830 GCA_964557875.1 uncultured Pseudomonadales bacterium
GCCATTTCGAAGAACTGTTGCGCGCGGGCGTTGTCGGCCTGCGTGAACAGGTACATGTGCCACAGCCCGCGGTGGTGCGCTTCCCAAGCATCGAGCGAATTCGGCGGTTTGAGGATGGCGCGATTGCGTTCCAGCGTTTCGATCTCGCTCGCAACCGAGGCGACGATGCGGTTGCCGATTTCGTCGAGCACCGCGAGCGCATCGTCGGGCGCGCGATTGAACACGTCGCTCCAGATGAGGCGCGAAGTGCGCGTATCGGACAACTCCACCGACACGCTCAAGCGCGCTGCGTCGCGGCGCACCGAACCGCTCACCACGTAGTCGACATTCAACAGGCGCCCCGCTTCTTCCGGCCCGACACGCCGCTCGTGCAGCGCAAACACGCTGCCCTGCGCAATGACGAACAGGCTGCGCAGTTGCGCGAGCCGCGTGATGACGTCGTGCGCAAGCGCATCGGCCGCGCCGCCGCGCGAATCGGCCGCCGCGGAAGCATCGAAGAACGGCATCACCGCAATGGACGCCCGATGCGGCAGCCGCGGCACGACCACTTCGTCGATGTCGGCTACCACTCCAGAGGGAGACTGTGGAGACACACGCTGCGGTTTCGCCGCGCGCCATGCGTGATGCAACACGCCCGCATCGAGCCCCTCGTCTTCGAACTGACGGCTTGCCGTCGCCAGATGCGCTTCCGCTTCGCGGACGCGACCCGCGCGGGCAAGCGCAATCATCAGGCGTTCGTGCACCTGCGGATCGAATGGCGCCAGTTGCAACCATTGCTCGAGATATCCTAATGCCTCTTCGTCTGGCACGCGCTTAACGAGCTGCTCGAGCAACGCCGTTCGGCAACCGCTCAAGCGTCTGCGTTGCGCGGTGAGCCACGCGTCGAACGACGGACTACGATCGATGTCGAGCCCGTCGAGAAAGTCCCCCGCGAACAGTTCGTAAAGTTGCCGCTGCCGTTCGACGGTCAACGACTCGATACCCTCTTCGGCGCCGCGCAGCACATCGAGCGCATCGACGAAACAGTCCGACAGATCGAGTTGAACGGTACCTTCGGCCGTCAGCACACGCGGTCGCCCGGGCTCGTCGACCACACGACGGATCTTGCTCAAGCACCAGCGCAATTCGCCGCGCGGATCGTTCGGTACGTCCCACAGCAGCTCGCACAATGCGTTGCGCGCCACCGGGCGCGGCGCCATCGCGAGATACGCGAACAGCGCGCGCACCTTGCGCGACGCAGGCAACTGCGCCTCTACACCGCTACGCGAGATCGCCAGAGGCCCGAGCATCCGGATGCGTGTTTGCGCTTGTGTAGATGTTTGCGAAGACGATTCCACGCCCGTTACCACGCTTGCTTCCACGTTCGGTACCTAAGGTGGGTTCCATCGACACCGGGTCGACCACCCACAGGAGAGAACCTTGAATACCGTCGTCAAATCTACGAACCAGAACAACCCGCCCGCGATCATCGACCTGAAGGCGCTGAAAGCACGCCAGCAGGTGGCCTGGTCAGCGGGCGATTATGCCGTCGTCGGCACCACGTTGCAGATCGTCGGCGAAGAATTGTGCGAAGCCATGGACGTGCGATCCGGGCAGAGCGTGCTCGACGTGGCCGCAGGTAACGGCAACGTCGCGCTGGCCGCGGCGCGGCGTTGGTGCAACGTGATCGCCACCGATTACGTACCCACCCTGCTCGAACGCGCCCGCGAACGTGCGGCCGCAGAGCGACTCGACATCGAGTTCCGCGAGGCCGATGCCGAAGCGTTGCCGTTCAAGCCGGAGACGTTCGACGCAGTCGTTTCCACCTTTGGCGTGATGTTCGTGGCCGATCACGCGCGCGCCGCGGCCGAACTGGTACGCGGCTGCAAACGCGGCGGGAAGATCGGCCTGGCAAACTGGACGCCCACCGGCTTCATCGGTCAGCTATTCAAGACGATCGGCACCCATGTGCCGCCCGCCCCCGGCGCCAAGTCGCCGGCCTTGTGGGGCACGCGCGCGCACCTGGAGGACCTTTTCGGAGCCTCGAACACGTCGATAGAGACGGTGCAGCGCACGTTCGTGTTCCGCTATCGCTCGCCGGCCCATTGGCTCGACGTGTTCAAGCGTTACTATGGTCCGGTGCTCAAGACCTTCGCCGCGCTCGAACCGGCGGCGCAAGATGCCTTGCAGCGCGACCTGTTGGCGTTGATGGAACGGTTCAACCGCGCCGGCGACGGCACGATCGTGATACCGAGCGAGTATCTCGAAGTCGTGGCTACACGTCTTTGAGAAAGGGCGCCTCTGAGAAGTCGTTGGAACGAGCATGGTAACCCTGGAGAAAAAACTGTGAGCAAAGATACGACCTACAAAGGCGGCTGCTTCTGCGGCGCCGTTCAGTTGACCGTTACCGGCGAACCCGCGGGTATGGGGTATTGCCACTGCGAATCGTGCCGGCACTGGTCGGCGGGTCCCGTCAACGCGTTCACGTTGTGGAACCCGGCGTCGGTGAAGGTAACGAAAGGTGCGGACAAGATCGGCACGTACGCGAAGACGCCTGGCAGCGAACGCAAATGGTGCAAGGACTGCGGCGGCCACATCATGACGAACCATCCCGCCATGGGTCTGGTCGACGTGTACGCGGCCGTGATCCCCGGTCTGCCCTACAAGCCGGGCCTGCACGTGCACTACGGCGAAACGAAGCTGCACATCAAGGACGGCCTGCCGAAGATGAAGGACATGCCGAAGGAAATGGGCGGTTCCGGAGTGAACCTGCCGGAGTAACTTCCGCCGGATTGTGATCGTAGTCACGCGGCGTATGCCCATTCCAACCGGAGCGGGCATCACGCCGCGACTACACTGCGTCGCATCTGGGGACCTCAGGCATCGAAGCTCATGCAGTACTTCGAACGCCTTGCAACGCACCCGTCTTTCGACGGTATCCGGGCACGCGCGGCGGCGTACGCAAGGCAATTCCGGCTCGATCGCGCGATACGTACGGCTCTCGAACCCTCATCCGGTCCCATTCCCGATTCGGTGCTCGCGGAAATCTGCGAGACGTGGGGCGACACCGCCCTCACCGCAGCTGACGGATACCTGAAGGCGCTGCTGGTCGAAGCACAGAAAGCGCACGGCTACATCCTGCAATGCGGCGCGGACCTGACAACGCTGCTGCTTGCCATCCAGATCGAACGCCGCGGCGTAAGGCTGTGGACGATCGAGAGCAACCCGCACGTGGCGAACACGGTTCGTTCGTGGCTGAACCAGTACGAACTCGCGTCTGCGCACATCATCACCGCACCCGCGGATCTGACGGACGAAGGAGCGGGCTACGCGATCGACTCCGCCCGGTTGCCCGGACCCTTGAGCCTCGTTCTGTGCGAGGCGTCGAACGCGCATCCCGGCAACGCGCGCCGATTGTTGCCGTGCATTTCGCAGAAGCTGCACGACAGCGCCGTGACGCTCGTGCGCAACGTGCGACGCCGCAGCGACTTCGACTACCTCGCCGACTGGTCGCGCGACAATCAGGCGTCGTTCGTCGTGAAAGGTAAGGCCGATCCGTTCGCGAAGATCGCGATGCGCAACAAGGCACCCGCGGAGAGCCACCAGGCGGCGCGCATCAACACCGCGTTTGCGGAGAAGAAGAACGGCGTGAAGTCGCAGCGGCTCGCAACCCCGGCACGGTAGGCGCCGACTCACGATTCCTACACGCGAACGCGACGCTCTGTGACGCCATACCGCTGATCCACGACGCAACATCGAAGTCCGACAGATCTGGACTTCGCCATGACGACCATCGAAACCTCAGACCAGGTGCGCGGGCGCTCGCTCTCCTTTGCATGGACCGCTGGGCCGGCAAAAGACTCGACCCACATCCACGTGTTCCACGACGACGGCACCGTGCAATGGCACTCAGTCGAATCCAACGAGACCTCGGAGCGACCGGCCTACATGGCGGTGCGAATCGACGACGACCGCTGTCTCGTGTCGTATCTGTCGCAATCCGGATACACGCTGACGGTCATGCTCGACTTCATCGAAGAGTCCCTTACCGGTGTGGTATCGAACGACAAGTGCTGGTACCCGGTGCGCGGGCGCTTCCAGGTGTTGGCTACAGCTTCGGAATCCGAATCCGGCTGATCATCAGCGAGCCTGAGAGCGCAAACATCAGCACCAGCGGATGCAGCGTGAACCCCATCAGTTTGACTTCGCCGAACCACAGATTGTCGCGAATCGCATCGGACCACGCGGCGAATGCCATCACCGCCACCAACAGAATCGATGTGGGGATAGGCGTGCCTTCGAAGTACTTCACTTTCCCCGTACCTTGCGACAGCTCTTCCGCAGTGACGTTGTAACGCGCAAGCCGCGATACACCACACGCGATGAAGTAGACGAGAATGATGCGGTCGTACAAACCCTGCATACCGCATCCATACGCGATCATCGCCGGCGCAACGCCGAACGAGATGACGTCGGACAGCGAATCGAGTTCCTGTCCCAGGGTCGATGCCTTCTGTCGCCAGCGCGCGATGCGGCCGTCGAGAACGTCGAAGATCAGCGCGGCGAGCACCAGCGCGCACGCGAAGTAAACATGGCGGACGTCGCCCGCTTCGAGAAACGTCATTACGGAGAACAACGCACCCGCGCCGCATGCGGCATTCGCCAGGGTCACCCAGTCTGCCAGGTGAAATTCGCGGATCATGGAAAAGGGTTTGTGCTGCATGATTTCTACGCGACTCAATCAATCCGTTGGCGACTTGACGACTGCGCCGCCCTTCATCACGAACGCCACGGTCTCGAGACGCGTCACGTCCTGCAACGGATCACCTGTAACTCCGACGAGGTCGCCATAACGGCCCACCGCAATCGCTCCGACATCGCTCGTGCGCCCCAGTGCTTCGGCCGCAGTCACCGTGGCGGATTGAATGGCCTGCATCGGCGTCATGCCCCATTCAACCATTTTCGCGAACTGCTTTGCGTTGTCGCCGTGTGGATAAACGCCTGCGTCCGTGCCGTAGATCATCTTCACTCCGGCCTTGAAGGCGGCTTTGAACGTCTCACGCTGCAGGCGCCCGATGGCGCGTTCCTTGTCGAGCGATTCCTTGAACAGACCGTTCTTCTCACCCTCCGCGATGATGTAGTCGTCGTTGTAGATGTCCATCGAGAAGTAGGTGCCGTGGCTCTTTGCGAGCGCG
The DNA here is from genome assembly GCA_964557875.1 of uncultured Pseudomonadales bacterium. Lineage (GTDB taxonomy): Bacteria > Pseudomonadota > Gammaproteobacteria > Pseudomonadales > Azotimanducaceae > DATJGR01. The sequence goes on from CAZLDA010000164.1 coordinate 5,175, forward strand.
AACGCTTCGGCGTCCGCAAGGCTTGCGTGCTCGATGGTGTCGGTGCCGGCCCGGATCGCGTCTTTGATTCCCGCGGTACCGTGCGCGTGCGCGGCCACGCGTAAACCCAGCATGTGCGCCTCGTTGACGAGTGCGGTCATCTCCGCCAGGTCGTACTGCTGTCCGCCGACGGTATCGCCTTTCGACATCACACCGCCGGTGGCGCAGAACTTGATGACTTCCGCACCGTATTTTCGGTTCGTACGAACGGTTTCGCGAATTGCCTCAGGACCATTCGCGACACCGTCCGTCGGCGTTTTGATCGACGGCGGAAACTCGGTGTAGTCGCAATGCCCACCGGTTGCGCCGATCAGATTCGTAGCCGGCACGATGCGCGGACCGGGGATGTAGCCGAGTTCGATCGCCTGCTTCAGCGCCACGTCGGCATAGTCGCCGGCCCCGACATTCCGCACCGTGGTGAAGCCGGCATCGAGCGTGCGCTTTGCATTCGGCACGCCGATGACGGCCCAGAACGAATCGGTGACTTCATAACCCCGATATCCGCCGAAGCGCGGATCGCTGGTGAGGTGAACGTGCATGTCGATGAGACCGGGCAGCAACGTGACGCCGGGAAGATCCACACGGCGTGTACCCTCCGGCACCGACGCGCCCTGCGTCTCAACCGCCGTGACGCGGCCGTCGACTACGGTCACGCGCGGATGCTCCACCACGCGGCCGGCAATGACGTCGATCATACGATCGGCGGTGACCACCACGGTGTCGGCCTGGGCGGCGAAAGCGATGAGACTCGAGAGCGCGAGCAACAGGAATCCACGCAGCCTCATCCGCATTCGGTACCTCTCAAGTGGAATGGAAACGGTGCAGCGAGGGGTTCGCTGGGAACCCCTTAGCCAGCTCGTCCGTGGCGCAGCAGTTTACCCGGAGTCGCGCCCGTGCACTCGCCGGATTCGAACGTCACCTGCCCGTTCACCACGATCGCCTTGTAGCCGATCGCACGCTGCACGCGACGCCACTCGCCTGCAGGCAGATCGTGTTCGACGCTGCCGATCCACGGCGGATCGATGGCGAGTTCGCCCATGTCGTATACGACCACGTCCGCGGCAACATCCTCTTCGAGCACACCGCGGTCTTTGAACCCCGCCGCCTGTGCCGGCAGATTCGACAAACGATAGTGCGCTTCTTCGAGCGATACGCGTTGTTCGTCGCGCACGAGCCACGTCAGGAAGTCCGTGGTGTACGCGCCGCCGGTGAAGAACTTGGTGTGCGCGCCGCCGTCCGATACGCCGGGAATCGCGTACTCGGATTCGATCATTTCCGCCATGAAGTCCACGTTCGAGCCCTTGTCCGGCCCGAGGAACTCGACGTGCAGATCGCCTGCGAGCGAAAGGTCGAGCATCACTTCTACCGGATGTTTCTTCTCGGCAAGCGCAATGTCACCGACGCTCTTGCCAACATATTCTTCGAGGTGCGCGGAGCCGTTCACCGACTGGATGATGAGCCCTTTTGGATTGCCGCCGATGCCCGCCTGAATCGCGCGCAGGCGTTTGTCTGCCGACTCGGCTTCGTCGACGAGCGCTTTGCGCAGATCCGGATCGCGCATCTTCGCGAGCTTTTCACCGTGCGTGCCGGTGGTAACCGCGCGCCACGCGGGCGATGCGTCGTACAGATTCCAGTCGTCGAGCGTGAACGCAAAGCCGGCACGGCCGGTGGCGCACTGCGCGTAGATCGGCAGTCCACGCGAACGACAGTCTTCTATCCAGCGCATCGGCCGGCGGTGAATCTCTGCATCGACGCGCGCCGGTGCGATCACGTTGTGCAGAATCGGGCGGTTCGCGGTGGCAGCGAGCTTTTCGAGGAACGCGAGGTCGGCCTTGATGTTGCCGGTGGCCTGCGTGATCTGAATGAAACCGTCGCCGCGTTCGCGCAGCACTTCGGCGAGCGCGAGGATGTCCTCGTCGGCCATCGTGTCCGTCACCATCGGCGAGCCGTCGAAGTCGGCCTGCACCGAGTTCGGACCGAGCCGCTGAATCGAGAAGCCGCACAGCCCCGCTTCCATGCCTTCACGCAGCAGCCGCTGCATCTCTTTGCGCTCGGCATCCGTCGCTGGACGCGTCTTCGCCGCTTCGAGCCCCATCACGTACGTCATCAACGACGCGGTCGGCATGTACTGAATCACGTTCACGCCCTTCGGCGTGCGATCGAGGCTGTCGAGATACTGCGGAATGGTCTCCCACTCCCACGGCATGCCTACGTCCATCGATGCGTAAGGAATCGCTTCGGTGCGCGTCATGGTCAGCATCGAGCGCTCGCGGAAATCGGGCCGCACCGGTGCAAAGCCGAAGCCGCAGTTGCCGAGCACGACCGACGTTACGCCGTGCCAACCCGAGATCGTGCACCAGGGATCCCAGCGGATCTGCGCGTCGTAGTGCGTGTGGAGATCGACGAAACCGGGCGCCACGACCAGACCGTCTGCATCGATCGTGCGCTTGGACGAGCCGGTGATTTTCTTGCCCATCGAGACGACAGCGCCGTCCTTGATCGCGACGTCTCCGGTGAAACGCGGCTTGCGTTTGCCGTCGACGATCGTGCCCCCGCGGATGACCAGATCAAACGTTTGCATGGCTCTCTCCTTCCACGTGACGTTGATTGACTGGAG
>CAZLDA010000165.1:0-7796 GCA_964557875.1 uncultured Pseudomonadales bacterium
CCGTCGGTGCCTTCGAGCGAGAAGTCGGGTGCCGCATCGCCGACGGCGAGATCTGCCGCGTGTACACCTGTGGTGAGACAGAGTCCGAGGAAGGCGGCAGCGAGCGTTCTGAATCTCATGACGTTCTCCTTTGAGTGGCGACGCAGTTTTACAGCCCCGGGGCCCTTCCGGGAGACATTAAAGCAGGCGGCATAGTGGCGGGACTCGCCAGCGCCGGCGTCGTTCCGTCACACCAGCGATTTTCGATCGGCCGGCCCGCGAGCAGGTCGTCTACCCAGCTGACCAGGCTCTGGCCTTCGCAGCGCGTGGTGTACACGGCGTCGGTGCGCAGGATCATGTGTTTCTGTCCGGGATAGATGAAGCTGCGGAATCCGGGTGCCTCGATGCGCACTTCGTTGAGATTGCAGGTCAATGGCTTCGTCAGCTGCTTCACCGGAGTGCCTAACAACGACATAAAGCGGCGTTGCGTGGCGTCGTCGGCGAAGTTGACTTGCCCGAGCTTCGTGCCGGGATGGCGTTGCGCAGCCGCGATGTAGAACGATTCGAAGTACACGCGGTCGCGCTCTGCGTACACCGGAAGATCGGGCAGCGCATCGAGCACACCCCATTGCCGCAGCGCCGGGTTTACGCCTAACGACCGGTATCCGCCCGCGGAATCACCGAGCACCGTGAGTTGTGCTTGCGGCCAGCGATCGCCGATCTCCACCGCCCAGTACGCAGCGGCGACCGCACCGGAGCTTTCTCCGCTGACGAACAACGTACGCGGATCGAATCCGCGCGACTTCAACCAGTCGAATGCCGCGAGCGTGTTGCGAGCACCTTCGTGAGCAAACGTGAAACGTGTTCCGTCGGTCCGTTGATACTCGACCGTACGCCGGCCGATGTGTACGTCACCGGTACAGTACGGCAGCACTATGGCGCTGAAGTCGCGTAGCGGATTGTTTTTTCGCTGCTGATCGAACAGCCCTTTGCTTGCAGGAGGTTGCGCGGCAACCGTTGTCTGAAAACTCGGGCGAGCTTTCGCATCGCACAGTGCGGCATTCCAGCAAGCGCCGCCGCCTTCGAACCACACTGCGAGTTTGTCGGCGCTGCCGCCGTGATACCAGAAGTGCCAGGGCGAACCATCCCAGCACGTGGTTCCTTCCGGCGCGACTTTCACCCAGTCGGTTGATTCGGCAAGTGGACTGCCTGTTGTTTCGGCCGCACCGACGTGCGGCGACACGAGCGCTGCGAGGATCAACGCGACGATGCACGAGGCGCGACCTGGATTCATGACGTTCATCAACCGCATCTCTCCGCGATTTTTCCGCGCGACTCTCCGCGCGTTTCCGCAACAGGCACTGTGGGAGTTACGAACTGAGCAGGGCCGCAAGGATAGAGAGGTTGAAGCCGCCCCACAATTGCACCTCTTGAAATGCGACTCATCTTCGGTCTTCATACGCGCGCATGATCATCCGCTCGATCCTCCTCTCGGCACTGACCTTCCTGCTTGGATTGTTGCTGCTCGCCACTGTTCCCCTCGCTGCTGCTGCGCCAGAGCCGTTGGCGCGACCCGCAGAGTTGGAACCGGCCGTCACGTTCTGGCGGCGCGTCTACACCGAGATCACCACGAACGAAGGCTTCATTCACGACGACACACGTCTCGACATCGTTTACGAAACGGTCCGACTGTCGACATCGAATGATCGCGCGCGTCGCTCGTCGGCAAGTGAAGCCGGCAACCGGTACGTGCGCGCGTTGCGTGCGATCGCCGCCGGGAAACGCGACAACCTGAACGCGTCGGAGAAACGGGTGATGGAGTTGTGGGGGCCGAACATCAACGGCGCGGCCTTGTCCGCCGCAAGTGAGCGGGTGCGCTTCCAACTCGGGCAGGCAGACAAATTCCGCGAAGGACTGATTCGCTCCGGCGCGTGGGCGCATTACATCAAAAAGACGATGAGCGATGCCGGTCTGCCACCCGAGATCGCATCGCTGCCGCACGTCGAGTCGTCGTTCAACCCGGGCGCGCGTTCCAAGGTCGGCGCGGCTGGCATGTGGCAATTCATGCCGTCCACCGGCCGGCGCTTCATGCGCATCGACAACGTCGTCGACGAGCGCCTCGATCCTTACAAATCGACGCGCGCGGCGGCGCTGCTGATGCAACAGAACTACGAAGTGACGCGAGCGTGGCCGCTTGCGATTACCGCGTACAACCACGGTGCGTCAGGAATGCGGCGAGCGATCGAACAGGTCGGCACGGACGACATCGCAGTGATCGTGCGCAAGTACAAGAGCCGCAGCTTCGGCTTCGCTTCGCGCAACTTCTATACGGCGCTGTTGGCCGCCGTGGATGTGGACGAAGATCCCGAACGATACTTCGGCGTGCTCGATCGACATGCGCCGGACAACAGTCGAGTGCTGGTGCTACCCGAGTACATCGCGGTCGGAACGCTGGCGAAATCGTTGGGCGTCAGCCGTGACGCGCTCGAACCGCTCAACCTCAGTCTGAAAGCTACGGTGTGGAACGGCACGAAGAAGGTGCCAAAAGGGTATGAGTTCCGTGTGCCGTCATCGGCCGGCGATCCGCAAGTGTTGTTGGCGTCGTTGTCGCACGACGCGTGGGATACGAAGCAGACCCCGGATCTTTTTCATGTCGTTCAACGCGGCGAAACGCTGTCGTCGATCGCGCCGCGCTACGGTGCGCGCGTCTCGGATCTGGTCGCTATAAATAGTCTGTCGAGCGCCGCGCGTATCAAAGAAGGGCAGCGGCTGGTATTGCCGGCCGGCGTGTCGAAATCCTCGGGGGAACCGGTCATCGATCAGGGCATCTATCCCGACGCGGCCATCGAGGCGCAAAAGGTCGCGGCCGCAAAGGCGACTCCGAAACCGACACCACCGGTTACTGCGCCGGTTGTTGTGGCGACGACTACGCCTAGCGCCGTGATGCCGCCCGCAGAGGTGGCCGCGAACATTCCGTCGGCGGTCGCCGAAGTGGCGGCCGACGATGCGGCAGCGGAAGCGGGCGATACGATTGGTACGGCCGATACGATCGAACAGGCCGCTGTGGCAGAACAGGCAGTAGCCACGGCACTGCCGGCGGTTCCGCCGCCGGCGCAAGCGGCCGAGGTGGTGGAGATCGAACAGCGCAAGCTGCTCGCAGATCCGAGCGACTATTCCGTCGCTGAGGATCGAACGATCCGCGTGCAGGAAGACGAGACGATCGGTCACTATGCCGATTGGCTGGGTGTAAAAGCGAGCGATCTGCGGCGCATGAACGGCATGAAGGGCACGTCGGCAGTGCGCGTGGGACGACGTCTGAAGCTCGATTTCTCGAAGGCGACACCGGAACAGTTCGAGGGTGCGCGGCTGTCGTATCACCAGAGCCTGCAGGAACAGTTCTTCGCTAACCATCGGATCGTTGCGACGAGCGAACACGTCGTAAAACCGGGTGAGTCGATCTGGGTACTCGCCGGCCGAAAATACAACCTCCCGGTCTGGTTGTTGCGTCAGTACAACCCAGACCTCGACCTGTCGATGGTCAAGCCGTCGACTAGAGTCGTCATTCCGGTTCTGGCGAGCCCCGGAGCGTGATCCTCCGGCGCGTGGCGCTGGGGTCGTTGGCGATCCTTGTCGTCGCGTATGGTGTCGCACCATGGCTTGCGGAGCGTCTGCTCCCGCCTCTTCTCGCTCGTTGGGGCGTGGCGTCCAGTCAATTCTCGTTCGGATATCCGCGCTTGAACGGGGTGGACGTGAAGGCTCTGAGCCTTGCCACGGCGGAGACGACCGTTGTGGGCCATGACATACGCATAGCGTATCGGTTCACGCGCCTTCTGCGCGGCGAGGTCGAAGCGGTGGACATCGGCGAACTAACGGTTCGTCTCGGGCGCAGCACGGCGCCTCCGGAGGCGTCGGGGAGCTTCGACATCGCATCGTTCTGGACGTTGATACCGGCACGCCGCGTCGTCATCCGCAAGCTCGACATCGCCAACGCGGAGCCCGCGGTCGCGGCGCTCGGCACCGTCAACTTCGACCCGGAGGTGTTGGAGGCAAAATTCGGCGTAGAGAGTCCTCTGCTGGCCGTGCCGCTGGACGTGTACGGAGCGGTGAATCCAGACGGTCGTGTGGCGCTGACAGTCACGGAACGCGGCAATGCAACGCCCCTGGGATCGTTGACCGGGGTACCGGACCGCGACGGAAACGCGATGACCGTCGATGGACGCATCGTGCTTTCGGGGCGGCCGCTCGGGTTGGCCGCTGCCTATTCCGATGTGACGGTGTCGTCCGGCAGCGTGGAGATAAACGTCAGCGGACGTACGGTCTGGCCATTGCCGGCGGAGGACGCGTGGAAGGCGTTCGACGGGAAGGGCACGTTCAGGTTCGAACTCTCAGGTGCGGCGTCGCAGGTCAGCGAAGCCGACGCACGGATGTCAGGCGACTTCACCGTTGCCAACGGTGAAGTGAAGGCGCGGCTCGAATCCGGCGGACTCATTCGGGCCAACGTTCCGGAATTGCGTCGCGTTGGCGGCAAGGCCGATCTCGATTCGCTGATGACGATTTCGAACGACCAGGATGTGACCATCGAGTATGCGGAACGCAACGTCCGCGTCGGCGACGGACTGGTCGTTGCGGTGTCGGCCGCCGGCAAGCCGCTGCGCGTGCGCGCGCGCGGTGCGTTCGGTGCCGATCGCCACTTCGAACTCGGCGTCGTGGGGCTGGACGGCGCGCCGATCATTCTGGCTACCGGTGTGCCGGACGGCGTCGATCGTCTCGCGGTCAAGGCGCAACTGGCGCTCACCGGAAAGGCGCTGCAGACGGTTGGTGCAGCGGCAGGGATCGGCATCACAGGCGGCCACGTTGTCACCGACTTCGAAGGCAATCTCCAGGTGGCGCCGGAGTTCGCGTTGAAGAACATCGAAGGTCGAGGCCGCCTCGGCATCGCGCTGAGTGGTCGGCTTGCGCCGGAGCGCCGCTTCGATGCCGCGATCGAAGGCGACTACTCGATCGGCGATTCCATCGGCGATCCGATCGGCCGGTCGATCGGCGATTCCATCGGCGGGTCGATCAAGGTGGTGCTCGACGCAGGCGTGCACATCGTTCTCGCGCCTGACGGATTCGAATTGTCGACCGTTTCGCCGTTGACCTTGGAGATGCAGCCGAGTTCGTCGCAACTGCGCGTTAGCTCCTTCGATCTAAAGGCCGCGTTGCCGCCGATGAATGTCGGCAAACATACCATCGCATTGAGTAACGCGTGGATGTCGGTGGAGCAGGTGACAGTGGACGGTGATGCGATCGGGGCGGCCGCGGTTTTGCGAACGCATGCCGGCCGCGACGCGATGGCCGTGCGCGTCACCGTGTCACACGATCTCGCGAGTGCAACCGGCGCATTCAGCGCCTCTGGCAATGGCGAGGTGACCAAGGCGCTGCTCGCAACGCAGCTGCCCGGATTCAACGCCCCCTATGACGTGGACGAGGGCCGCATAGCACTCACGCTGGATGGCAGTTGGGATGCGTCGAAGACGCTGACGTTCGACGCCAAAGGGCGCGTCCGTATCGATGGGCGCAAGGCGCACTACGAGGACTACGTGATCGCCGGACTGACGGTAGACGTGCCGTTCCTCCTGTCGGGAGAGTCGCTTACGGTCGTCGACAACAACCTGACGATCCAGTCGTTCGACATCGGCTTTCCGCTCACGGACATTTCCCTCAATTTTGCCGTTGCCAACGGCTTTGCTCGGGTGCACGGCCTTTCAGGCAACGTTCTGGGTGGCCGATTCGCAGCCGATCCGTTCGAATACGAGCTTGCAACCGACAAGACCTCGATCGCGATAACTCTCGACGGAATCGAACTGGCGGACGTACTCGCGCTGGAAGGCAAGGACGTGAGGGGCAGCGGAGTACTCGACGGCAAGCTGCCGGTGGCGCTGGATGGAGAGACTTTCATCGTCACCAACGGAAGAATCGTTGCGCGCCCGCCGGGAGGCACCTTGATCTACAAAGGGGCAGCCGCGTCGTCGATGGTGGCGCAATCCGGCGTCGGCTTCGCGTTCCAGGCGCTCGAGGATTTCCGCTACGACACGCTCGATGCGAACGTGGCGTTGGCGACGGACGGCGCACTCAAACTCGCGGTGAAGTTGCAGGGATTCAATCCGGCGGTGGAGCAGGGCCGCGCGATTCAATTCAACCTGAATCTCAGTGAGAGCTTGCCTGCGTTGCTGCAGAGCTTGCGTGCTGCGGACAACATCACAGAGAGCCTCGAAAAGCGATTCGGTTCGTGAGTAAAAGCGACGTTGCTGCTATCGTGACTGCGCTGCATTTGCGAGAAACGCGATGACGTCATTGAAGATGCTGACCGGTTCGTTGACCGTCGTGCTGTTTGGGTGGGCGCTCGTTGCGTGTACGCCGACGGTGAAGGTCGCCACAGACGAGCCCATCACGATCAACCTGAACGTGAACATCCACCACGAGATTCTGGTCAAGGTCGACAAGCAGCTCGATAGCGCGATCGACAAGAACAGCGACATTTTCTGAAGGAGCCCGCCCCACATGCTGCGACAAAAGCTGCTACGAATCGTTCTACTTGCTTTGACGTTGCTGCCGATGACGGCGTTTGCATTGACGCTCGACGAAGCGCGCGCGCAAGGGCTCGTCGGCGAAGACTGGACCGGTTTCATCGCCGCCGTTGCGCCGAATCCCAGCAAGGAAGTTCAGGCGCTCGTGTCGGAGGTGAATGCGAAGCGGCGCACCGTGTACGAGAAGATCGCCAAGGAAACGGCAACGCCGCAGGATCCGGTTACCGCGGACGACGTCGGCCGGCTCGGCGCGGGGAAGGTATTCGACAAGGCGGCGCCCGGCACATACATCCGGTTGCAAGGCCAGTCCTGGACGAGGAAGCCCTGAGACACTGATTGCGGATCAACTCTGCACCAGGTCGCGTATCGGTCTGATATTGGCACTGTCGGGGAACACCACCCGTTCGATGTGAACGTCCGGAACGCCGAGGTGCTGCGCGAGTAGTCCCTTCGCTACCGCGCGCAAATCCGTTGTCGGCTTCAGATCACGCCCCTCGAGCAGGTTGTTGGGCCTCAGTCCGGGCCAATCCGCGAGCACTTTACCGCCGGCGACCGCGCCACCCAGAAGGAAAGCGACGCCACCGGTACCGTGGTCGGTGCCCCGAGTGCCGTTCATTGCCACCGTGCGGCCGAACTCCGTCATCACGAGAACAGCGGTTTGATTCCAGGTAGAGCCGAGCGACGCCCGCAGTGACGCCACGCCGCGGTTCAACTCCCGCAGATTGCGCGCCAGCGCGCCATAGTCTGCAGCTTGCGCCGCGTGTGTATCCCAACCGCTGCTTTCGATCATGGCAATTCGGGGGCCACCCGGCTTGACCAGGAAAGTGCCTGCGGCGGTCATGAGACTCGCAAACTGCGAGCCTGAGTCGGTGTCCGCCGCCATCTCGTGCGCGGAGCGCGCGCGTGTGAGTGCGGCATCGAGCTTCGGATCCGATTCGTACATCGCCGCGATTCGAGCGACCGTGTCGGCGTTCGGGCTCGGCAGCACGGACGGATACCACGACGTAACGGTTGCGCCGCCGCGCATGATCACCGGCATGGTTTGGGCGATTGCGATGCCAACGTCGTTGCCTGCGGCAGGAAGCGCCGTGAGCGACCGGTTGAGCCAACCTGACTTAAGCAGATAAGGAGTTGCCGAGCCGTTCTCGAGCACGTTCTGCGCTTCGAAGTGCGAGCGGCCGTGATACGCAACGCACGTTGCGTGGATCGGCAGCAACGACTGTTCGCGGTAAAGCGTCGCGAATTCCG
>CAZLDA010000166.1:0-5591 GCA_964557875.1 uncultured Pseudomonadales bacterium
GGCATTCCATCGTTCGAACGAGTCCCGGGCTGACGGTGCAGTAGAGGGGATCGTGCTCGAACTGAGGCCTAGCTGCGAACACTGCAACGTCGCACTTCCGCCGGAATCGACGGAAGCGCGCATCTGTTCGTTCGAATGCACGTTCTGCGCGACGTGCGTCGAGGAAGTGCTCGAAAACGTTTGTCCCAACTGCGGCGGCGGTTTCGAGCGCAGGCCGGTGCGCCCTTCGAAGAATCTGAAGGGCGACAATTATCTGGGCAAGTATCCGGCCGGTACGAAGGTGCGGCACCGGCTGGTGGATTCCACAGCGCATGCGAAGTTCGCGGCGTCCATCAAATCCACGCATCCTTCGCGGCGATGAACAAGCCCGACATACTCGAAGCGGTGAAGATTCAGGCGCGCGCCGTCCTGAGCGGTCAGTCGTCGATCGCCTGATATGCCGAAGTCCAGAAGTCCACGAACACCTTCGGCGGACTCGGCGAATCCATCATCCGCTGCGTCATCAACACGCCGATGAGTTCTTCCGCAGGATCGGTGTAGCCGGACGTTCCGACACCGCCGTCCCAACCGAAGCGTCCGGGGGCGAATACGTTGGTCCGGCGTGTGACCACAGAACCACCGAAACCCCAACCCACGCCTTCGGCGAAGAACAGACTCGCATCGGCCTTCTGCCGTTGTGTCAGATGGTCGGTGGTCATCAGTTCCACCGACGGGCGCGACAGAATTCGTTCGCGACCATATCGACCCTTGCCGAGCAGCATCTGACAGAACGCAAGATAGTCGTCGGCGGTGGACACGAGCCCGCCGCCACCGGAAGCGAATGCCGGCGCTTCGGCCCAACGGCTGTTGGCAGGGTCGTCGTGTTGTTGCAGTTTGCCGGTGGTTTGATTGGTGAAATACGAGGGCGGCAATCGGCCGAGCTTGTCTTCGGGTACGTGAAAGGCGGTGTCCTTCATGCCGAGGGGCGCGAATATGCGCTCGTGCAGGAAAGTAGGGAACGGCTGACCCGAGACGCGCGCGACCAGCACGCCGAGCACGTCGGAGCCCGTGTGGTAAGCCCACTGTTCGCCCGGCTGGCTCAGCAGCGGCAGCGAACCCAGGTTCTTCATCCAGGCATCCGGCGTCAGCGACGACGGGTCGGGTCCCGGCATCAAGCCGGCGTCGGCAATGGCTTTCTGAATCGGGTACTTTCCGGGTGGCGCCAGCACCAGTCCCATGCCGAAGCGGAACGTCAACAGATCGCGCGCCGTGATCGGCCGCTGCGCCGGTACCGTTTCGTCGATGGGAGCATCGATGCGCGCCAGCACGCGGCGGTTGGCGAGTTCGGGCAGGAAGTTATCCACCGGATCGTCGAGGCGCAGTTTGCCTTCCTCGATCAGTATCATGGTGGCCACCGCGGTGATCGGCTTGGTCATCGAGGCGATGCGAAACAGTGTGTCGCGTTGCATCGGCTTCGATCCGGCCACGGCGTGATTACCGATCGTAGCGACGTGAACTTCGCCGCGGCGGCACACCAACGCGACGAGTCCAGGCAACTCGCCGCGCTCGACGTGGCCGTTCATGGTGTCATGCAGGCGGGAGAGGCGGGATTTCGAGAATCCGGCTGCGCTCATGATTGACGAGGTCGTGCGATGAAGAGCGGTCGAGTATGCATGCGACGATGAACGACGTGAATCGGCGCAAGACGCTGCGCAATTCGTGTTGCCGCCGGGCTATCAAGGATTGTTGAGCTTGCTGGTCTTCGTCGCTATCGGTATGGAATGGCATCGCTGGCGGATACGCCGGGAGCGCGCGCAGCAATGACGCAGGGAGTTTCCATTCCTGAACGTCTGTCGAAGACGTGCAGCGAACGACCCGAGTGGGGTGCATGGCTCGCGCGTGTGCCGGCGACGGTGCGTGAGCTCGCTGATCGATGGGCGCTGTCTGTCGGCGAACCGTTCTCGAACGGCATGGCAGCGTGGGTTGCGCCTGCGCAATCATCGGGCGGCGCCGCACTGGTGTTGAAACTCGGTCTGCCGCATATGGAGGCAGAGCAGGAGATTGCCGCGCTGCGTTTCTGGAACGGAGATCCGACCGTGCGACTGATTGATACCGACGAAGGGCTCAACGCGATGCTGCTCGAACGCGCCGTGCCCGGTGCGCTACTGCGTACTCGACCTGAACCGGAGCAGGACATCGTGATCGCGCGTTTGTTGAATCGAATGTGGCGGCGTCCGGCCGAACCTCACCCCTTCAGACCTTTGTCGGTGATGGTGCAGCACTGGTGTGAGTCGTCTCTGGCCGATGCCGATCGCTGGCCCGACCCGGAACTGACGCGCGAGGGACTACGCGTGATGCAAGACATGGCACGGGCGCGACCGGAGGACGTGCTGCTCGCCACCGATCTGCATGCCGGCAATGTGCTCTCGGCAGACCGCGAACCGTGGCTTGCGATCGATCCGAAGCCGTTCGTCGGCGATTCGGCATATGACGCGACGCAGCATCTATTCAATTGCGAAGATCGCTTCAATGCCGATCCGATCGCGTTGATCGCACGATTCGCCGATCTGCTCGGCGTGGATCGAGAGCGAGTGCGATTGTGGACGTTTGCTCGCCTTGCCGCAGAACCGCGCGACTGGAGCATCGGCTGGCCCAAGTCGCTCGCGGCAGCACGGAAGCTCGCGCCATGAAGCTGCCTGCGTCGATTGCGTTCTTCGTTGGCGATCAACCGATGCGCGCCGAATCGGTGGGCCGATCGGGCGCGCGCGTCTGGCAGATCGGCGAGTTCTTTCTCAAGGTGGGCACCACCGACGAAGTCGCCGATGAAGCAGCGCGGTTGCGGTGGTTCGCCGGTCGGGTGCCGGTGCCCAACGTGATTGCATACGAACGCGTCGGCGACGATCGGTATCTGTTCACGCAGGCGATCGACGGCGTTGCCTCGCACGCAGTGACGGAGCAACGTCTCGACGCCGTGCGTGCGCTTGCCGACGGTTTGCGGTTGCTGCACGCGCTCGATGCCGGCGCGTGCCCGTTCGATGCGCGGCTCGATACGGTGATGGCGAAGGCGCGCGCGAACGCGCTGGCGGGGCGTGTCGATGAAACCGACTTCGACGATGTGCGGCTCGGCCGCAGCGCGCTCGATCTGCTGGGTGAACTCGAGGCAACACGACCGGGTTCCGAAGACCTGGTCGTGACGCACGGCGACTTCTGCCTGCCGAACGTGATCCTGCGCAGCGGTGTCGTGGTTGGCTTCATCGACGTCGGTCGTGCCGGTGTGGCGGATCGGCACCAGGATTTTGCGTGCGCCGCGCGCAGCATTGCGTATAACTACGGCGAGCAATTCGTTGCGCCGTTCTTCGAAGCCTACGGCATGGCTCCTGATCCGGCGCGGATCGCCTTCTATCAACTGTTGGACGAATTCTTCTGATGGCTCACATCGCGGCTCGCCGCTTCACTCAGAGCGATGGAGGCAGCGCGGAGATCCGCGTTGCGCAGCCTGCGGATGCGGCCGCCATGCTCGCGTATCTCGAAGCCGTCAGCGGCGAATCGGATTTCCTCACTTTCGGCCCCGGCGAGTTCGAACTGACCGAGGAGCAGGAAGCGGAGCATCTCGCGACCGTGCTGGCAGCGCCGGATCAGTTGTTCGTCGTTGCAACCGACGAGGACCGCATCGTCGCATGTCTGACGTTTGCACCCGGCCGCCGGGCACGCGTGCGGCACAGCGGCGAATTAGCGATCTCGGTGCGCAAGTCGCATTGGGGTAGAAGAATCGGTGCGGAGTTGCTCGACACGCTCATCGGGTGGGCGCGCAGCGTGAATACGATCCGCAAGATCGGGTTGCGCGTTCGAACTGACAATGCGCGCGGCATCGCGTTGTATCGCGACAAGGGTTTTGTCGTTGAAGGAACGTTGCGCAGCGAGATCTGCATCGACGGAAGGTATTTCGATCTGTACTACATGGGACTGCTGCTGTGAGTGCGCCGTGCTGTACATGATCGTCGAACATTTCAACGCAGGCGCCGCGCCTGCGATCTATCGGCGTGCGCGGGACAAGGGCAGGCAATTGCCGGATGGTCTCGAATACATCGACAGTTGGGTCGATCACGACTACGACCGCTGCTTTCAGTTGATGCGCACCGACGATCGCACGCTGATCGACCGCTGGATCGAGAACTGGCGTGATCTAGCGCGGTTCGAAGTGATTCCCGTGCGCAGTTCGGCCGAGGCGGCGCAGCACATACTGGATCGAGGCTGATGAACCCCACCGAAGCTTCGGCGCTGGCGCTGGCGCGTGCTATTCGCACGAAGGAGTTGTCGTCGGTCGATGTAGTGACTGCACATCTTGAACGCATCGAGGTGGTGAATCCGCGCCTCAACGCGGTTGTTCAGGTTTCGCGAACCGCGCTCTCTGAAGCGCGCGCTGCGGATGCCGCCGTCGCTCGGGGCGAAGCGCTCGGTGCGTTTCACGGTGTGCCGTTCACGGTGAAAGACTGGATCGAAACGTCCGGCATCGTCTGCGCGGCCGGTGTGGAAATGCGGCGCGAATACGTGCCGAAGCACGATGCCACTGTGGTGGCGCGGATGCGCGCGGCGGGCGCGATTCTGCTCGGCAAGACGAAGCCCGGTTCAACCGACGACGTGTATCCGGCCGCGCACAATCCGTATGACGTAACGCGTACACCCGGCGGCAGCAGCGGCGGCGAAGCGGCGATCATTGCCGCGTGCGGCTCGCCGCTCGGGCTCGGCAGCGATTCCGGCGGCAGCATTCGCCAGCCCGCGCACTATTGTGGCATCGCGGGGCTGAAGCCAACGAGCGGCCGCGTGCCGAACACCGGCCACTTCCCGCCGATCACTGCGTTGGCCGATCCGCGCAGCGTCATCGGTCCGATGGCGCGCAGCGTCGACGATCTCGCGGTTGCGCTGTCGATCATCGCGGGCGCAGATGTGCACGATGCCAGCGTGGTGCCGATGGCCAACGGGAACATCGATGCGGTCGATGTCGGTGCGCTGCGTGTTGCGCGCTTCGACGCGTTCGACGGCGCTACGTGTTCGAGCGATGTCGTTGGTGCCCTGACGGCGGCTGTCGATGTGCTTTCGAATGAATGCGCGAGCGTGCGGAGTGCGGCTCCGCCGCGCATCGAGGAATCGATGGCGATCACGCGCGCGTACTGGGCGCGACCGGAGTCCGCGTCGACGAGGGCATGGCGGCCCTGGGGTAAGAGCACGCTGAGTGCAGACGACGTAGAGCGTTCGCTGTTCGAATGGGATCGCCTGCGCCGAGCGTTTCTCGGCTTCATGACCGAGTACGACGTGATCGTCTGTCCTGTGGCTCCAACGGCTGCACCGCCGACGGGCGCCGCCGACAAGCCGGAGGATTACGTTTACATGCTGCCGTTCAGCCTGGTCGGTTATCCGGTCGCCGTGGTGAGAGCCGGCACGTCGAGCGACGGCATGCCGGTCGGCGTGCAGCTTGTGGCCAAACCGTGGTGCGAACACGTCGCGCTAGCGGCGGCGCGCACCCTTGAACGCGCGTTGGGAGGATGGAAACGCGCGCCGATCTGACAGCTCGCGAGGACGCTCAGGTGGCTCGCGAGGACGCTCAGGTGCTCGCG
>CAZLDA010000166.1:5601-7781 GCA_964557875.1 uncultured Pseudomonadales bacterium
CTAGCGGCGGCGCGCACCCTTGAACGCGCGTTGGGAGGGTGGAAGCGCGCGCTGCTTTGACGGCAGGCGGAACGTCAGGTGGCTCGCGAGGACGCTCAGGAGCCTGCCGGTTTGGCGGCCATCGCCGCTTGCAGCGCTTTCAGCACGTCGGCTTCCTCGGTGGTCAGTTCCGCCGGAGCGCCGCAGCGTGGATCGGTCTTTTGCAGCGCTTTGACCATCACCGGCGTCAACGGAATAGGGTCGCAGCCATGGCCGGTTTCACAGATCAGGTCCCATTCCGGTTTCGCCTTCACGTGGCATGCAAAGCAGTTGCCGCCGAAGCGGTTGACCACGTCCGTAAAGCCGCGCGCGCGAATGACCGATTTGCCGTCCTTGGTGTCGAGTTCGAAAAATTCCCAATCCTTCGTTGCCGCGTTGAAACCGGCTTCACGTTTCACCATCACTTCGCCCGGCACGAGTTGCACCACCGATCCCGGCGGATAAACGCCTCCGGTTGCCGAGTTCGCCACGGCGACTGTGCCTTTCAGATCGCCGTGCAGGTTGTCGACATAGAACCCGCGCACGGGCGTCATGTCGCGGATGCACTTGAACGACTTGGCGGTGATGTCGGCCGAAGTCTTCTCTGCCGCGTAGGAGGTCGCGAGCCCTGCGGTCAGTACCGCTGCGATCGTCACTGCGATCACGCGCAAACGTGTATTCATCGCCGGTCCCCTTCCTGATGGCGAACGAGCGGCTCGTTCAGAATTCATATTGCATGCAATATAATCGCTTGCAATCTTCTTGGGTGTCAAGCCGCCGCACGTTAGAATCGCGCCGAGCCGAACTTCGAGACCGCCGATGGCATCGCCCCCGCACCTGCACGCGAGTAACCAGATCTGCCTGTCGCTCTATTCGGCGACGAACGCGCTGACGCGCGCGTATCGCCCCTTGTTGGATCCGTTGGGGCTCACGTATCCGCAATATCTCGTGATGCTCGTGCTGTGGGAGAACGACGATCTGTCGGTCACGGAGATCTGCCAGCGCACGCGGCTCGACACGGGAACGGTGACGCCGCTACTGAAGCGGCTCGAAGCGAAAGGTCTGCTCGCGCGCGAGCGGGCGGACGACGACGAGCGCCGTCGAGTGATTTCGTTGACGCGCAAAGGTGCCACGCTGCAGAAGTCCGCCGATCAGGTGCCGATCAAGATGAGTTGCATCGGTGTGTTGACGCCGGCACAGGCGATCAAGCTGAAAGAGCTCGCCGAGACGCTGTTCCGCAACCTGCAGGAACTCGGCGCCTGATCTCTGCGTTTTTGTACTTTAATTTAGTATTGACTTAAATAAGAATCGGCTGCAGCATGCATTCATGCGTGAATTTGCTGCCTTGGCCGACCCAACCCGCCGCCGCATCGTCGAGCTGTTGAGCGCGGGAGAACGCTCAGCCGGTGAGCTTGTCGACGAGTTCCATGTCAGCGCACCGGCGATCTCGCAACATCTGAAGACGCTGCGGGAAGCCGGGCTCGTGCAGGTGCGCGTGGATGCGCAGCGCCGTATCTACACGATCGACCGGACCGGACTCGACAACATCGACGGTTGGCTGCGGGGCATCCGCGAGTTCTGGTCGTCGCGTCTTGACGCGCTCGAACGCGAGTTGCGAAAGGCGGCGGTAACGGATTCCAAGGCAACAAATTCGAAAGCTACGACCAAGAAAAGCGTCGCGAAGCGCGGGGCGCGGGCGGAACGGAGGACACGACGATGAACGACTATGGCCGGGTGGTCGGCCCGCGCGCGGTGCGATTCGAGCGCGCGTTGCCGGGACCGATCGAACGCGTGTGGCAATTCCTCACCGATCCGACGCTACGAAAGACGTGGTTTGCCGACGGGCTGATCGAGGGGAAGGTCGGCGGCGCGATCACCTTTCTCTTCCAGCACCAGGTCATCACCGAGTTCGCCGAAGCGTTGCCGGAGCGATACAAGGCGATGGCGGACGGCCCGATCGTGTCAAATGGCACGGTCACGGTGTGGGATCCGCCGCGGCGGCTCGCGTTCACGTGGGAACCGGACTCCGAGGTTGCGATCGATCTCGTCGCCCGCGGTGCCGAAGTGTTGCTCACGCTGACGCACACGAAGCTCGCGTCGCGTGCCGAGATGGTCGACGTGTCGAGCGGCTGGCACGTGCACCTCGGCGTGCTCGCGGAACG
>CAZLDA010000167.1:0-7726 GCA_964557875.1 uncultured Pseudomonadales bacterium
TGCTCGGGCCATGGATTGCTCTCGCAAGAGAGGTCGATTCCGTGATCAAGCGCGTAGTACTGCTGCTGATGGTTCTCCTCCTAAGCCTCGCGGCGTTCGCAGGCCTTATTCAACCCTCATTTGTTGACCCGCCCGATCCCGCGCTGGCGGACCAGGAGATGGCCCACGCGTTGCTGCTGCTGTTCTCAAGCCTCGGTCTCGTGTTGCTGCGACCAAGGCGATAACAAACCGTGTTGAGTCGATATCGAAAGGGCTCGACATCGAGTCCGACTATCCGTCCCACCTTGAACCGCTTAACGCCACTTCATCGGATTGCCGACGCGTGGCGAGACACTTGGGACCTAGCATTGCCCCATGGGTAGCAGACACGGAGAGTCAGCCAAAACGTATTTCCGCGCCGGCGGCCGTTCCGTGGCCGCCGACGGGAGTTCATGTTCCTGATGGGCAAATCCAACAGTCGAATGCCCTGATCCCTCGCCCGGCTGTTGCCCTAAACGGTCTACGGATCGGCCCAGTCATCGCGTCTCGTCTTCTGCAGGCGTCGGCAATTGGCTGGCCTGCCCGCTCGCTCCGCTATCGGAGGTCGATGGTCTATCATCCTTCGCCACACGTCCGCTCCAAAGTTCGACCGAGGCAATCCCAATGACCACCGTGTACGAGTTCGAAGCGACCACCATCGATGGCGCCGAACAGTCGCTTTCGGCGTTCGAAGGCAAGACGCTGCTGGTGGTCAACGTCGCGTCTAAGTGCGGGTTCACGCCGCAATACACAGGTCTCGAGGCCATGTATCGGAAGTTCAAAGACAAGGGTCTGGTCGTGTTGGGTTTTCCGTGCGATCAGTTTGCGCATCAGGAGCCTGGCAACGAACAAGAGATCAAGAACTTCTGCTCTCTCAAGTACGACGTCAGCTTTCCCATGTTCTCCAAGATCGACGTCAACGGCGCAGGCACATCGCCGGTGTTCAAATACCTGAAGAGGGAAGCGAAGGGGCTGCTTGGCACCGAAGCAGTGAAATGGAACTTCACGAAGTTCCTGATCGACAAACACGGTAAAGTCGTTCGCCGTTATGGACCGACCGACACGCCCGAATCGATCGAGAAAGACGTCGTCAAAATTCTCTGACCATCGAATATCAAACGAACGAGACGCAAATGAACAAGTCAGCCCCGGCACCCGCTCAATCCGAATACGACCTCACGCCGCCCAGCGTCGTGGAACGAAAGGCGCTCGAAGCCGCGATCACGCGAGAAGAAGCCGATGTTCTATTGCGACATGGCACCGAGGCGCCATTTTGCGGCGGCTTGCTCGATAACAAAGAAGACGGCGTGTACTGCTGCCGGTTGTGCGGCCTTCCCTTGTTCCGGGCGAAAACGAAGTTCGAGAGCGGCACCGGTTGGCCAAGCTTCTACGAGCCGATCGCGCAGACGCACGTCGTTGGTGTTCGCGATGTGAGCTACGGGATGGTTCGTATCGAGACGCGCTGCGCCCGTTGCGACAGTCACCAGGGTCACGTGTTTCCGGACGGTCCGCCGCCGACACACCTGCGCTATTGCATCAACTCCATTTCGATGGAGTTCGTTCGCAACGGCGCGCCTTTGCGCGACCCGCTTAAGCGTGGCGACAACACACATCCGCGCTGAACGACTTCGCAGGACGTAGGCGTCGTCCGACGTTCGAACGGACGTTCCTCCCATAAAAGTCCCTGGCAGCGCCCGCTACGCTCCTCCGGCGGCGGTGGGAGTTTAGTGTGGCTATTACCCTACGTGATTCTCGGCACCAGGACCGAAGGCGGCCTCATTGGCGCTCGTCAAACTACTCGTCGTTTGGCTTCCTTATCGGCGTAATTTTCGGTGGCGGCACCCTCCTCCTTCTCGCACTTGCCGCCTTCAATTGACCTCACACCATCCGATTCATCGAGCATCCTAGCAATGACTCGGTTGCGCAGCGGTGAGGTGTGGAGCCGCGTTCGGAATCTCGCCAGTCGCTCGCCTCGTTTGACCAAGTATCTCGAAACCCGGTATTCGCTGGCCCGCGATGCCGTTATCGATGGCAGCGACGACATGATCGCTGCACAGGACGATGCGTTCCGTTACATCTACTTCAATGACGCATACCGAACCGAGTTCAAAGCGCTCTGGGGCATCGACCTCCAGCTCGGCGCCAGCATGATCGAGTTGCTCGCACCGTGGCCCGACGACCTGCAGAACGCGAAGCATCTCTGGTCGCGCGCACTCAGTGGCGAGTCGTTCATCGACACTGTCCGATTCGGACCCGGCGATCCCTCGAGTGTTTACGAGCTCCGCTTCCACCCGATCTTCAACGGGGGAGGTCGCCAACTCGGCGCCGCGCACATCGTGCGCAACGTCAACGATCGCTTCGAGAAAGAACGCCGGATGCGCGTGCGCGAACGTCGAGCCGACCTGCTCGCCCGCCTCAGTGACGCAACGCGCGCACTCACCGATGCGCATGAGGTCTGCCGGGCAGCCATGCGCTTGCTGCGCGAAGCCCTCGATGCGGACCGGTGCATTTGGGCCGACGTCGAGGGCGACGAAGACCACTTTACGTTCATCGGTGTCGAAGTTCGGCCGGGAGTACCAACAGTAGCCGGACGCTATCCGCTATCCGCAATGGGTGCCGACGCGTTGCAAAAAATGCGCGCGGGGCTTGCGTTCATCTGTAGCGACGCGCAGAACGAACTCCCTGAAGGCGCCGCGCGTGCCGCATATGTGGAAACAGGCGTACGAGCGGTATTGTCGACGCCGCTGCACAAGGCCGGTCGCTTCGTTGCCGGCACAGGCGTGCACATGTTGACGGCGCGGCAGTGGACAGCAGAAGAAATCGATCTCGCGCGAGCCGTCACGGAGCGGTGTGGCGAATCGATCGAACGCGCGCGCGCAGAAAAGAAACTACGAGAGGCAGACCGCAGCAAGGACGAGTTTCTGGCCAATCTTGCACACGAGCTGCGCGGTTCGCTCGCGCCGCTGAGGAACGGACTGAACGTACTCGAGACCTCCGAGACGCAGGAAGAACGAGTCCGCATCTACGGCATCATGAACAGCCAACTGGAGCGCTTCACTGCGTTGGTCGACGACTTGGCAGACATCAGTTACGTCACCCAAGGGCAGATCAAATTGAAGCGTGTCCGCACCGAACTTGCCACGACGATCAGCAACGCGGTCAATCGCTGCGAACCGCGGCGAGGTCAACGCCAATTGGCGCTGCATCTTCCGCCGCAGCCGATCCATCTCAACGCTGACGCTGCGCGTCTCACCCAGGCGATCGCAAACGTGCTCGACAGTGCTTATCGCGCAACCGCGGAAACCGGGCAGGTGTCACTCTCAGTTACCGCGGACGGAACATCCGCAACGGTTCGCGTTCGCGATGACGGAGCGGGTATCGCCGATGAAAACCTGGCGCGCATCTTCGACATGTTCTTACCGGCCGGCACCAACCGTTCCGATGCGAACCCCCTCGGCATCGGGCTCGGCCTCGCAAGAAGGCTCGTCGAACTTCACGGCGGAACTCTGAGCGCCCAAAGCAACGGACCGGGAAGCGGTACCGAGTTCGTCGTACGTTTGCGCACGTTATCAGAAGGAGCTGGTGCGCGGGACGGCGTTACACCGCCAGCGCCCACGCGGCGACTGCGCGTGCTCATCGTCGATGACAATCGCGATGCAGCGTGGAGTGCCTGCACTCTGTTGGCTCAATGGGGCCACGACGTCGAAGTGGCATTCGATGGAGCCACCGCGATTGAAAGGGCACTTCAGCAAGGCACCGAACTGATGCTGCTCGATCTCGGCATGCCGGAGGTTGATGGATACGAAGTGTGCCGCACGTTACGTGCCCAACCCTGGGCCGACGCCATGGCGATCGTTGCGCTCACAGGTTGGGGGCAAGCGGAGGATCGTACGCGAACGTTCGAGGCGGGTTTCGACGCGCATCTTGTCAAACCGATCAACGATGAGATGCTACTCGGGCTGCTCGCAAAGCCGGGTCAGATATGGTCTCGCGTTGCTCGCCGCACATCCGGCGACCGCACCAACAGGCCGGCGACCGATGACGGCGCGCAGATCTAACGTCATCTCGTTGATGAAGGACAACCTACAACCCTTCGGGCTCGAGTACAGGCTCGATGACACGCCCGAACCGCTGCGCCTTACTTCCTGGATTGAGGTCCCGCACCGACGATGTTGTCGCGATCGGGGTTGCGCCAGCCGCCGAAAGGTTCAGTCATACCCTTGGCCTGTAGCGGGCCCCAGCTGTCGACCGCGTAGGGGTGCACTTCGCCGCCCGACGACAGGATCGGATCAACGATGCGCCACGCAGCCTCAACTTCGTCCTGGCGAGCGAACAACGTCGCATCGCCCACCATCGCATCGCCGATCAACCGCTCGTAGGCATCCATCTCATCTCGATGCTGATTGCAGACGAACAGCTCGACGTTTTCTCCGGTCATTCGCTCGCCCGGTAACTTGGCGCGTGCACCCAATGCGATCGCCACATCGGGCCCCAGCCGGAAGCGCACGTAGTTGTTGGTAGTGGTTCCGCCCGATTCGCCGAACACAGGTGACGGTGGGCGCTTCAACTCGACAATCACCTCGGTTGCGGTAACCGGCAGACATTTTCCGGTGCGAATGAAGAACGGCACGCCGTCCCAGCGCCACGAATCGATGTGCAGCCGCATTGCCGCGAACGTTTCCACCTTGGAGTCGGCCGCAACGCCGGGTTGATCGCGATACCCTTCGAATTGTCCGCGCACGAGGCTGTTGCCGCTCAGCGGGCGTATAGAGCGAAACACCTTCACCTTTTCGTCGCGCATCGACTCGCGGTCGCCACCCACCGGCGGTTCCATGGCCAGAAATCCGACGACCTGAAGCAAGTGATTCTGCACGACGTCGCGAATCGCCCCCGCTTCTTCGTAGAACCGTCCACGCCCCGCCACGCCGAACCGCTCGGCCATCGTGATCTGCACGCTCGCGACGAAGTTTCGATTCCACACCGGCTCAAGAAACGAATTGGCAAAGCGGAAGTACAACAGGTTCTGGACAGGCTCTTTGCCGAGGTAATGATCGATCCGAAGGATGTCGGATTCGTCGAAGTACTCGCGCAACACGCGATTAAGCGCTCGCGCCGACTCGAGGTCGCGTCCGAAAGGCTTCTCGACCACGACACGCGCCCCCGCGGAACAACCCGATTGTCCGAGCCCCTTCAATACCGTTGGGAACATGCTCGGAGGAATCGCGAGATAGAACAACGGGTGTTTCGCACCGTCGAGAGCGCGACACAAGCTGGTGAATGTCGCAGGGTCGTTGTAGTCGCCGTCGACATAGCGAAGCAGCCCGGCAAGTCGTTCCACTGCGCTCGAATCTACGTCTTTCACGAAGGCCGCAACGCCTTCCCTGCAGCGTTGCTGCAATCGGCCCACATCCCACCCCGCGCGAGCCACACCGATCACCGGCACATCGAGGCGGTGCCGTGCGGTCAACTTGTACAAGGAAGGGAAGATCTTCCGATACGCCAAGTCACCGGTTACTCCCAGGACGACGATCGCATCGGAATGCGGTGCAACCGTCATTTGCATCGAACCCGTGGCAAATCCATCGCGCGCAGTCACTCCATCGACGTTGAACGGATGTTAGCCCAATGCACGCCGGCCAGTCTGTCGCTCTCGCCACGCCACAATTCGCCGCATATCATTCGCGCCGACATCAGCCGCGTCCTACACATGAACTTTGCGATTGCGATCCACGGTGACGCAGCAACCAGCGAATCTCCACGTCTGGCGCTGCGTTTCGCCCACGCCGCCCTCGCGAAGGGGCACGCGATTCACCGCGTGTTCTTCTATCACGCAGCCGTGAACATCGCGAACTCACTGGCGGTACAACCGCAGGATGAACGCGACGCCGCAGCGGAATGGGCTGCGTTCGCCGCGGAGCAAGACATCGAGTTGGCCGTGTGCGTTGCGGCGGCGTTGCGGCGGGGGGTGCTGAGCAGCGATGACGCCGCGCGCTATGAACGAGTTGCCGCAAATGTTAAAGCGCCGTATGAGATTGTGGGACTCGGCCAGCTGATCGAGGCCGCCATCGTCGCCGACCGCTTCATCACGTTCAGCGCATGACGCCACGGCGGTTGCTCTTCGTAGTCGCACACCCTCCCCACCGAGGGGCACTTGCAACTGAACTGCTCGATGAGTTGCTCATTGGCGCGGTATTCGAACAAAAGGTCTCGGTTCTCTTCATGGACGACGGCGTGTTCCAACTGATCGATAACGGTCAAACTCAGGCAAACGCAGCACGCGGGTACCGCGCGCTGCCGACCTACGACATCACCGACGTTTTCGTAGATGGCAGCGCACTGAGGCAGCGCGGTCTCACCCCTGACCTGTTAGCCATACCGGCGCGCATTCTCACCCGTGCCTCCATTCGCAAACTCGTCGCGAACCAGGACGTGGTGGTGCCCGACTGATGGCCAGTTTGCACATCGTTAACACATCTTCCGAGCGCCGAGCCGCACTCGACAACTGTCTGCGCGCTGCATCCCCCGGCGACACCGTCCTTCTCGTCGGCAATGGTGTGTTTTGGGCGGTTGCTTCGATGTTCGAAGGAATCGCCAGACGCGCTTCGGATGTAACGTGCGTGGCCCTTGCGGCCGACATCGCATCGCGCGGCATCGGTCATCTCGTAGCAGGAGCAGTCCAACAAGTCGATGACGACACATTCGTCGATCTCGTCGCTGCACATCACCCCATCGTCAGCTGGAGTTGACGCCGTGCGGCTCGATAAGGAGGGCTTTCTCGTCGATCTCGCCGACTGGAACGTCGCCACGGCGCTGGAGCTCGCAAGCCGCGCAGGCATAGAGCTATCGGATGAGCATTGGGCAGTCATCACGGTGCTGAGGGAGTTTCATCAGATGACCGGCGTGTCGCCCGCAATGCGCCCCTTCGTAAAGCTTGTCGGAGAGCGACTCGGCGCCGCAAAGGGCACCAGCATCTATCTGTTGTCGCTGTTTCCGGGTAGCCCTGCGAAGCTGGCGGCGAAGATCGCGGGATTGCCTCGACCTACGAACTGCCTTTGAGCGCTCAATGCCGGCTGAGGCGATTTCGCAAAGCAACAACTCGCCCGATGATCACGATCGTTGGCCCGTGCACCTCGGCGCCGGCCACCGTTTCAGCAAGTTCATGCAGCGGCGCCTCGATGACCTGCTGATCAGGTAGTGTGCCGCGGCCGATCAACGCAGCCGGCATTGCGGGGTCCATGCCGTGCGAGATGAGTTCGGCGCAAATCTCCGATAACCCTCTGAGTCCCATATAAACAACGAGCGTTTGATCGGCCTTCGCGAGGTCCGGCCAGTCGAGATTGACTCGATCACCGGTGAGATTGCCGGTTACGAAGCGAACCGACTGTGCCCAATCGCGATGGGTCAGCGGAATGTTCGCGTAGCTCGCGCAACCAAGGGCGGCCGTGATTCCGGGTACCACTTCGAACGGGACGCCTTGTTCCGCCAGCGTCTCGATCTCTTCGCCACCTCGCCCGAAAATGAATGGATCGCCACCCTTCAGTCGCACCACCCGATCACCGGCGCGGGCGGCCTCCACCAGCATCTCGTTGATCGATTCCTGACGCACGGAGTGAAATTCACGTCGCTTTCCAACGTATACGCGTCGAGCGTCACGTCGCGCCATTGCAAGCACGTCAGGCGAGACTAAGTTGTCGTGAAACACGATGTC
>CAZLDA010000168.1:0-7715 GCA_964557875.1 uncultured Pseudomonadales bacterium
TCGACGCCGTGCGCGCCGAGTTCGAGACGTTGCAGCAACTCGTGCGGGTTGGTGATGGCGTCGGCGAGTGCGCGAGTCCACGCGTCGGACTGCCACGGGATCGGCTTCAGCGGTATCATGGCGCCGTTTTTTTCACATGTGTTACGCACGCGAAATGGCTTTTTATTCTACCAGCGAGTTCAAACCCGGCATGAAGGTTCTCCTCGACGGAGCGCCGTGTTCGATCGTCGAGAACGAGTTCGTTAAGCCGGGCAAAGGCCAGGCATTCAACCGCGTGCGATTGCGCAACCTTCAGAACGGCCGCATGTGGGAGCGCACGTTCAAGTCCGGCGAGAGCCTCGAAGGCGCCGACGTCATGGACATGGACATGCAATACCTCTACACGGACGGTGAGTTCTGGCACTTCATGAAGACCGACGGCAGCTTCGAACAGCTCGCCGCCGGCGCAGACGTGTTGGGCGATTCCAAGGACTGGCTCAAGGAAGAAGACAGCTACATCGTCACGCTGTGGAACGATGTGCCCATTGCCGTAACACCGCCGAACTTCATCATCCTCGAAGTGGTGGAAACCGATCCGGGTATCAAAGGCGATACCGCCACCGGCGGCACGAAGCCGGCGAAAGTCTCCACCGGCGCAGTCGTCAAGGTTCCCCTCTTCATATCTGTTGGGGACGTGCTGAAGATCGACACGCGCACCGGCACCTACGTCAGCCGCGCCCAGTAACGGCTCCGATGGAGAAGCGCGTTGCGCGACGAGGACTGGCGTCCGACCTGTTCCGTTGAAGCGCTCTTAGCGCGCGCGCAAACGCTGGCCTCCATCCGTGCGTTCTTTGCAACGCGCGGCGTGCTCGAAGTGGATACGCCGGTGTTGTCGCGCACTACCGTCACCGATCCGGCGATCGAATCGCTCTCGTTACTGAACAACGGCGAGCGTCGCTATCTGCA
Source organism: uncultured Pseudomonadales bacterium (assembly GCA_964557875.1). Classification (GTDB taxonomy): domain Bacteria; phylum Pseudomonadota; class Gammaproteobacteria; order Pseudomonadales; family Azotimanducaceae; genus DATJGR01. The sequence continues at coordinate 946 of CAZLDA010000168.1, forward strand.
GACCTCACCCGAATATCAGATGAAACGCCTGCTTGCGGCCGGTGCGCCATCGATGGTCCGCATCGGGCCTGTGTTTCGCGCCGAAGAATCCGGTCGCCTGCACAACCCCGAATTCACGATGGTGGAGTGGTATCGGCTCGGGTTCGATCTGCGGCAGCTGATGGATGAAGTTGCCGCATTGGTTGATCTCGTGCTCGGGGAGCAGCGCTGTCGCACCGTGACGTATCACCAACTGCTCCACGAGGGGGCGGGCATCGATGCGTTTTCGAGCAATACGGTCGATCTCGTCGCTGCGCTAGCGACGCTTGGAGTGGATTTATCGCCGGGTGCGTCTGCCGATCGGCGCGCCTTGCTCGATCTGTTGGTCACTCACGCGATCGACGCGCTGGGTGCGGGCCGCGTCTTCATTACAGACTACCCCGCAGACCAAGCTGCACTGGCGCGGCTGGTGCAGGACTCCCACGGACGCAGGGTTGCGGCTCGCTTCGAACTGATCATCGACGGCGTGGAAGTGGCGAACGGTTACGACGAACTCGTCGACGCCGATGTCATGGAGCGTCGCATGTCGACCGATCTCGAGCAGCGTCGCGACGCAGGTCGCGACGAACCCGCGCACGATTCACGTCTGCTAGCGGCGATGCGCTACGGCTTGCCGCGCTGTTCCGGTGTGGCGCTCGGCTTCGATCGGTTGATGATGCGCAAGCTGGGAGCGGCGCGCATCGAGGAAGTCATGCCGTTCGGGATTGCGCGGGCCTGATATTCCCGAGCGATTCGCCCATCCGCACGCGCGAACCAACCGCGAGTCTCGGCGACGGGGTGAATGTATCTCGCGGCACGATGACGATCACGGTAGAGCCAAGCAGAAACCGGCCGATCTCATCGCCACGCGCGAACGCACGATCGTGCGTGTTCGACTCCTCGTCGCGATAGGGCGACATCGGCGCATCGAACACCGTTTCGATGCTGGCGACGATCAGCGCGCCAACCATCACCAGCACGAAGGGACCGATGGCGCTGTCGAAGTGCATCACCAGCCGTTCGTTGCGACAGAACAGACGCTCTACGCCTGCCTCGGTCTTCGCGTTCACCGAAAACAGTTCGCCCGGCACGGCGACGGAACGCTTCAGCGTGCAGTCGATCGGTACGTGCACGCGGTGATAGTCCGACGGCGCGAGATAGATGGTGGCGAACCAGCCGCCCTCGAAGGTTCTTTCGGCGGCATTGTCGAGCACGAGCGACGTCAGCGAATAGCGGATGCCTTTCGCCTGCAGCAGTTGGCCGCTGCTGATCGTTCCGAGCTGGCTCACCGCGCCATCGGCCGGTGAAACGAGCGCGCTGCGATCGTCGGGCAGCGGCCGCGCACCGCGCGCGAGCGAGCGCGTGAAGAAGTCGTTGAACGTGTGGTACTCGTCGACGTTGCGGCGCTCTGCTTCTTCCAGGCTGATGCCATAGGCTGCGCTGAAAGCGTGAATCAGCGGCCTGCTCAGTAGCGGTGAACTCGCGAAGCGCCCGAGTAAACGCGACAGCGCGTGCTGCGGCAACAAACGTTGCAGTTGAACGAAGCCGCTCATCCCGCGCTCACCCCCCGGTCTCGATTGGCGTGTCGTCGCGGTTACCCCATTCGGACCACGAACCGTGATACCCGCGAATGTTCGGATAGCCGAGCGCACGGCCGACGAGATACGCGAGCCCCGATCGATGATGCGTTTGGCAATGCGCTATGACGTGTTTGTCGCGCGTGATGCCGCGGGCCTCGAGCAGCTCTGCCACATCGGTGCGCAAACGCATCTGCCGCGAGCGATCCATCAGATCGACCCAGTCGAGGTGCACGGCGCCGGGAATGTGTCCGCTGCGCGCCGCGGCGGGGCGCGCTCCGGTGTATTCGTCGAAGCTGCGGCAATCCCAGATCACGGTGGCGGAGTCGTGGAGACGATCGAGGACGTCTTGTGCGTCGGCGATCGGCGCACGATTGATCGATAACTGAACCCGAGTCGGTTGCGGCCGTACCGGCGTGCGATCGATTGGCATGCCGGCCGCGGCCCACGCGTGGATGCCGCCGTCCAGATACAGCCAGTTCGTGTGGCCGATGATGTCGAGCGTCCAGATGAAACGGCCGGCCCAACCGCCACCTTCGTCGTCGTACGCGAGAATCGTCGCGTCGGGTCGGTAGCCGATGCGCGAGAATAGCTGTTCGAGCCGCGCCATGTCGGGCAACTGGCCGGTAGCGGGTCTGATGCCCGACACGAGTTCGCCGGGCGCAACGTGCACGGCGCCCGCGATGTGTCCGGCCGCGTAAGCGTCTGCGGATGCCACGTGGATGAGCAGCAGGTTGCGATCCGCAGCGATGCGCGCCGCCAGATCGGCTGGTTCGAGGACCTGATTCAACCCTTTATTCAACTGCCGATGCTCGTATCCGAAGTCGGCGCGGATGATACAACGCAGAAATCGCCGCGACGCTGTTCTATCCTGCCGCCTGAATTTCGCCGTGGATGCCCGCAGTGACCAGCAATCTCGTGTGGATGGACCTCGAAATGACCGGCCTCGATCCGGAGCGCGACGTCATTCTCGAGATGGCGACGATTGTCACCGATGGCCACCTTAACGTCATCGCGGAAGGGCCGGCGCTGGCGATCTCGCAACCCGAGGCGAAACTGGCCGCGATGGACGAATGGAACACGTCGCACCACACCGCGTCGGGTCTCGTGCAGCGTGTGCGAACCGAAGGTGTCAGTACGATTGAGGCTGAAGCGGTGACGCTGGCGTTCATCGAGAAGCATGTCGAAAAAGGTCAGGCGCCGTTGTGCGGCAACACGATCTGGCAGGACCGACGCTTCCTAGTGCGCTACATGCCGACGCTGGAGGGTTTCCTGCACTATCGAATGATCGACGTCAGCACCATTAAAGAGCTGGCGCGGCGCTGGGCGCCCGGGGTGCTGGGTGGATTTTCGAAGCAGAGCCAGCACCTTGCCCTCGCCGACATCCGCGAATCGATCGCGGAGCTCGCCTACTACCGGACCCACCTGTTCAAGCTTCCGTAGGTCATCTCGCTTCGAGCTGACGACCCAGCGCCCAATCGATGTGTTCGGCTACCAGCGGCGACGCGTCGCTACGGCGTTGCCGTAGTGATGCAACGATGCGCGGATGCGCCGGCGCGTTGCCGAGTGCCACCGCGACATTGCGTTGCCACTGCTCGTAGCTGATCCGCCGCAGCGCGCTGCCTTCAGTGCGCGCTAGAAATTCCGATTCCGACCAGCCGAACAGGTCGAGCAACGGCGTTCGATCCAGTGCATGACGCGGCAGAAAGTCCGGCTCTGCGCTGGCCTGGGCGAAGCGATTCCACGGGCATACCAGCTGGCAGTCGTCGCAACCGAAAATCCGGTTGCCGATCAACGCGCGTAGCTCCAGCGGAATTGCGCCTTTGTATTCGATCGTCAGATAAGAGATGCAGCGCCGCGCGTCGAGCTGTCGCGGGCCGGTGATCGCCGCGGTCGGACACACGGTGATGCAGGCGCGACAGCGTCCGCAGTGATCGTCGGGAGCAGGTGAGTCGACCGGTAGCGGCAGATCGGTGAGCACTTCGCCCAGGAAAAACCACGAGCCGGCGGAGCGATTGAGCAGCAGCGTGTGTTTACCGATCCAACCGAGCCCGGCTTTTTCCGCGAGGGCCTTTTCGAGAATCGGAGCGCTGTCGGTAAATGCGCGTAGCTGTGCATGGCCGGCGCGTTCGTTGATGCGTCGCGCGAGCGCGCGCAAACGACCGCGCACGACCTTGTGATAATCGCGCCCCAGGGCATAGCGCGAGATGTAGCCGAGATCGGCTTGCTCGAGGATCTGCAGCGGTTGTGTGTCGGGTGGTTGGTAGTCCATTCGCGCGACGATGGCGCGACAACTGCCGGCCACGAGTTGCGAGGGATCGAAGCGCAGCTCCATGCGGCGTTCGAGATACTTCATTTCGCCGTGTCGTCCAGCAGCGAGCCATTGCTCGTAGCGCTCGCGATAGAGGCTGACGTCGAGATCGGTGATCGCGAGCTGCTGGAAGCCGAGTTCGCGGCCCCATTGTTTAATGTCCGTGGCGAATGCGTCGAGCGACAACGGAAGTCCTGGCGGTATGGCGCTGAGCCAGCACTATAATGCCGCGGCGTTTCATTCGTCCGACTTGGGTGGTGTGTGTCTCTAGAGCGTTATTCAGGTGCTGCATTCGACCGGCTGTTCACCGCAGCACAATCGCGTGCGCTCGACCGGCTCGCCATCGAACGTCACGGCATTCCCGGCATCGTGTTGATGAAGCGGGCCGGTCGGGCGGCTTGGAGCACGCTGCAGCAGCGCTGGCCCCACATCGATTCGATCAGCGTCGTGTGCGGCCGCGGCAACAATGCCGGTGATGGTTACATCGTCGCGGGATGCGCGCGCGCGAGTCGTACCGCGGTGCAGTTGATCCAGCTCGGCAGCGCCGCGGCATTGACCGGCGATGCGGCACTCGCGCGCGATTGGGCAGTGGCGCTGGGGGTAACCATCGTCGAAGTCGCGGATACGGCTCCGGCGTTCGACGTCGAAGGTGCGGTCATCGTCGACGCGCTGATGGGCACCGGTGCGAGCGGTGAGGTACGTCCGGGCTTTGCGCGCGCGATCGAGCAGATCAATGCCGCAGCAAAGCCGGTGCTGGCACTCGACATTCCATCGGGGCTTTGCGCCGATACCGGCCGCGTGCTCGGTCGAACCGTTCGCGCCGACGTCACCGTCACGTTCATCGGCGTGAAGCGTGGCCTCGTGACCGGCAGCGGGCCGGATCACACCGGCGATATCGTGCTCGATACGTTGGGCGTGCCGGACGACTGCCACCGCGACATCGGCGGCGTCGAAGCGCTGCAGTGGAGCAGGTTGCGGCATCTCATCCCCCAACGCGCTCCGACCGCGTACAAACATCAAGCGGGCCACGTGTTGATCGTGGGCGGCGACAGCGGCATGGGCGGCGCCGCGGCGATGGCCGCTGAAGCGGCGCTGCGTGTCGGCGCCGGGCTCGTCAGCGTGGTGACGCGACCGGAACACGTGCCCGCGATACTGGCAAGGCGACCGGAAATCATGGTGCAGGATGTCGGTGATGTTCAGGCGATCGATACGCCGGCGATTGAAGCGTTGGTGAATCGCGCGAGCATCATCGCGGTTGGGCCAGGGCTCGGTCGCCGAGAGTGGGGACGAGCCTTGCTCGCGCGTGTACTACGGGCAGGCAAGCCGATGGTCGTCGATGCCGATGCTCTGCAGCTGCTGGCGCAACATCCCACAGTTGATCAGAAGGCCGCTACCGGGCCGATGGTGCTGACTCCGCACGTCGCGGAAGCGGCCGCGCTGCTGGGCAACTCCGTTGCGGCTGTCCAACAGGATCGCTTTGCCGCAGCGTCGGCTCTCGCGGCGCGTTCATCCAATGGAGCGGTGATTCTGAAGGGCGCCGGTTCGGTCATCAGCGGTGGCGCTCGCGTGGGTGTGTGTCTGCACGGCAATCCCGGCATGGCCACTGCCGGTATGGGCGACGTTCTGACCGGTGTGGTCGCCGGTTTGTTCGCGCAAGGTCTTGCTCCGGACGACGCAGCGGCCGTGGGCGCATGTCTGCACAGCTATGCTGCGGATCGGGTTGCGGATCGTCACGGGCGCATCGGGTTGCTCGCCACCGATCTGATGGGCGAACTGCGTGTGGTTCTCAATGAACGCGCGAACTGAATTCGTCGCGGGTGAAGCGGCGATGCTGGAATACGGCATTGCGATCGCGAAGCAGATGCGACGCGATGAACTCGTATTTCTCGAAGGCGAATTGGGCGCGGGAAAGACGACGCTGGCGCGCGGCATTCTGCGCGGCTTGGGATTTTCCGGTCACGTGAAGAGTCCGACGTACACGCTGGTAGAACCCTATGAGTTCGACGGGCAGCGCGTGTATCACTTTGACTTTTATAGAATCAAGGATGCCGAAGAGCTAGAGTACATCGGCCTCGACGATCTGCTTGGCGAACGCGCGATCAAGCTCGTCGAATGGCCGGAGAGGGCGTCCGGTCGGCTGCCGCGGCCGGATAGGGTCGTTAGAATTCGCGTTGAGAACGACGGCAGAGTCATCGAACACACATTCGACGATCGCGTAGCGACTGGGATCCATGGATGAGGGTTCGGCTCCGATATCTCGCTAAGGGTTTTGCGCTGTGCTTCGCGTTGTCTATCGCGTCTGCGGGCTTCGGTGCGACCATTGATGCGGTTGCCGTACAACCCGGCGGTGAAGACACACGCGTGATCTTCGATGTGTCGTCGCGCGTTCCGTTCCAGGTGTTCACGCTCGAAAACCCGCATCGTGTCGTCGTGGATCTCGACTCATCGCACCCGCGCAGCGGCGTGAACATCGCCAACACGCCGGTAAGCGGCCACGATGTCACCAGCATTCGCGGCGGGCCGCGCGACAAAGATGGCTACCGCATCGTCATCGACGTGGCCGACCGCCTGCAGCCGAATGCATACATGATCGCGTCGCCGACCTCCGGCGGCGACCGCCTGGTGGTCGAGCTGCGTGGCGGCGGCACGGTGCCGACGACCGCCCGAATCACGCCGCCGACACCGGCTCCTTCGAAAGCGACTGCGTCATCGGTGCCCACGGTGGTTGGAACACCCACGGCACCGAAAAAGAGCGGGCGCAGCGAAGCGACTGCTGCCGAAGGGCCGCTGCGTGATTTCATCGTGGCGATCGACGCCGGTCACGGCGGACAAGATCCGGGTGCGATCGGCGTGGGCAAAGTGCA
>CAZLDA010000169.1:0-7708 GCA_964557875.1 uncultured Pseudomonadales bacterium
TTCCTGCACCGCGCCGTGCACGGATGGGGCGTTATGATCCGGGCTCGTTTGCGAATTTGCACCGTTCCGGAGGATCCCCCGATGTTGAAGCCGCCGGCCAAACCCGCTTTGGAGCCCGTCTTGGACTGGTCCAACCTGCAACATTTCCTCGCGCTGGCGACGACCGATTCGCTGCCGATAGCTGCTGAGCGCCTCGGCGTGAACCGCACCACTATCTCGCGGCGCATCACCGATCTGGAGAAGGCCTTCGGCGCGACGCTGTTCGAGCGGCGCGGCCGCAACCTGGTGTTGACGCAGTCGGGCCGCGACGTGCTGGCGGTGGCGGAAGGCATCGACGGCGCGCTTCAGGGTCTAGGGCGTCGCGTGTTCGGCAGAGACGAGCGAATCGAGGGGACGATCCGCGTAACGCTGACCAGCGGTGTAGCGAAACTGATCGCAAGCGACGTGGCTGCCTTCATGGCGCAGCACCCGCGTCTCATCGTAGAGATGAACGTGACCAACTCGGCTGAAGATCTCGAACTGATGGAGGCCGATATCGCGATTCGGCTCACCGAGTCGCCGCCCGAGTCACTCGTGGGCCGCAAGCTCGTCGACCTGAACTCGGCGTTGTACGCCGCGGCGGGATCGAAGATCGACCCCGCCGGCGACGTGCCGTTCATCGGTACATCGGGCGAACGAGGCGTGTCGCCATGGGCGCGGCAATGGCTGCCGAAGGCCCGCTTCGTGGCGAGCGCGAGCCACATCGACGCGTCGTGCGAACTGGTGGCGTCGGGTGCGGGTGTGGGTGAGTTCCCCTGCTACGTCGCCGAAAGCGATCCGCGGCTGGTGCGCATTTCCGACGCACACCCGTTTCGATATCCGCACGCGTGGCTGCTGTATCACCCGCAACTACGCAACGTGCAGCGGGTGCGCACCTTCGCCGATCACCTGGTCGGATCGTTTCGACGGTTGCGCCCCGCATTCGAAGGCGGACTCAAAGCAACGGTGCGTCAGAGCTCGCTGGAGCTCGCCGTCTGAGTTGCGCGGGGACGGCGCGGTGAGTTGCCGCTCCAGTGACCGTCGAAGTTCAGGATCTGCGACACCTCGCCCTGCCGCGTGCGGCAGTAGCTGCGCTTCGCGGGCGTGACGTCGGCGTTGATCCAGTACTCGTAGCTGCCGCGTCCGGCGTGGTCGACGAGACGCACCACGTCGAGATGCGATGCGTTGTTCGCCTCGGCGGCGGCTCGTGCACACGCGTCGAGCGCTTCGCCTTCCAACGTTGCAGCTGCGGCAGCACCCGAAATCAGGAATGCACCAGCCAGGCTCGCGCTGCGGAAAAGGTAAGACGATTTCATGTTGTCGCTCCGTTTGTTCCAGAAGGTGGTGGGAAGAAAGGTAGCGGTGCGAATTCGATCGGTCAGCCAATTGCCTGCAAACGGCAGTGCAATTCTGCACCCGCCGGCGTGCCCCTTTGAGGCACTGTTGGAACCGATCGGGTGCGCCGATCAGTTCTTGCGACCGACGTACAGCAGATGGTTGCTCATGCCGAGGATGCTCGGGTCGGATGCGGCTTCGATCATTACGGCGAACGTTGCTGCATATGCCACCGGATCGGTGGCGGCGAGATCCGCAATCTCGCGCTGCAGACCCACGCTGAGACTCTCGGCGGCCAGCAGCCGCTGTGAAGCCAGACCGAACGCGGAGAAGAACGGGATGACGTCCTCCGGACGCACACCGAACGCGTGGTTGAAGCGCCCCACAACATCGTTGTCGAAGCATCCGTCGACCATCAACCGAGTCAACCAGTCCGGTTGCCGAAGATGCCGACGCTCGTCTGCAATGGCCACGGTTCGGCGCAGCAACGCGTAACGCGGCATCAGTGCGACGAACGCAGGCGCGTGCGACTTCAGCACCCGCACCATCTCCGTCGCGGCAGCCTTGCGATCCGTAGCATCGGGGAGATGGTAGAAGGGACCTAACGAGAGCACGGCGTCGAAGGATCCATCCGGCCATCTGCTCAAGTTGCGCGCATCTGCCTCCGTAACGGTCTCGATGTTCGACTCGACGCCCGCCAGCGCGATCTTCTCTTTCGCGATCTCCAGCAGATTCGGCGAAAGATCCGCGAGCACCACGCGATAGCCGCGCTGCGCGAGCCATATGGCGTATCGACCGGGACCGCCACCGATATCGAGTACTCGGCCCGATGCGGGCAGGACACTCTCCAGCGTGTGGCAGGTGATCGCGAACTCGATCGAGCCGTCTCCTGCGTTGCACAGGCGCTGCCATTCGCGCTCACCGAATTGAGCGTAGTACGCGCGGACCTCGTCTTGATCGGAGTCGTTCATGTTGGTCGGGATTCTACGCGGCAATTCGCGATCGGAAGGCAGTTGAGATCGGAAGGCGGTTTGCGATCGGAAGGAACGCGCCGTTGGGGTCGGCCGGCAATATCGGCACAATAGCGCCGTCGACGCGCACTGTGCGCTCAAATCCCCATGAGGTTCCCGATGAGTACAACCGCATCGTTGATCGCGCGCCGCGATCGTGCGCTCGGAACGGGTGCGCAGCTCTTCTACACCAAACCGTTGCAGATCGTGCGCGGCGACGGCGTTTATCTGTACGACGTCGACGGTCGCCGCTACGTGGATATGTACAACAACGTGCCGTGCGTGGGCCATGCGAACCCCGAAGTCGTGGAGGCGATGACGAAACAGCAGGGCACGCTGAACGTGCACAGCCGCTATCTGCACGAAGGCATCATCGAATTCGCAGAACGCCTGACCAAGTTGCACAAGCAGGCGATCGAGAGCGTCGTGTTCAGCTGCTCCGGCACCGAAGCGAACGAAGTGGCGTTGCGTATGGCGCGTTTGGCCACGGGCAAGCGCGGCATCGTCTGCACGAACGCCACCTATCACGGCAACAGCGAAGCGGTGGGGGTGCTCACGCGCACGCGCGGCGAACAGCCGAACGCGCCCGATGTGCGTGCGTTTCCGTTTCCAGAGAAATACCGTCCGCTGGCGGCGGGCGCTTCGGAGGACGCGCAGACCGACGCGTATCTCGAACGGCTGCAGCGCGAGATCAAGCACCTGCAGGCGAACGGCAGCGGCTTCGCCGGTTTGATCGTGTGTTCGATCTTCGCGAACGAAGGTCTTCCCGACGTACCTCGCGGCTTCATGCCGCGCGCCGCGGAACTTGTGCGCGCCGCGGGCGGGCTGGTGATCGCCGACGAAGTACAGGCCGGTTATTGCAGAACGGGGCGATGGTGGGGATACGAAGTCACCGGTTTCACGCCCGACATCGTGGTTACCGGCAAGCCGATGGGGAATGGTGTGCCGATCGCGGCAACGGCATCGAGCAAAGCGCTGGTCGATAAATTCCGGGCGAACACGCGTTACTTCAACACGTTCGCGTCCAGTCCGCTTCAGGCCGCGGTGGGCATGAAGGTGCTCGACATCATCGAGCGCGATCACCTGCGCGAGAATGCGGCCGCGGTAGGCAGCGCGTTGAAGCGCGCACTTACGGAACGCAAGTCGCGCTGTGCGGCGATCGGCGACGTACGCGGCGAAGGTTTGTTCGTCGGTGTCGAAATGGTGAAAGACCCTGCGGCCAAAACGCCCGACCGCGATCGGGCCGTCGATGTGGTGGACCGTCTGAAGGACAAAGGCTTCCTCACGAGCAATGCCGGAATCTTCGGTAACGTCGTGAAGATCCGTCCGCCGCTCGTCTTCAAACAGAGCCACGCCGACGAATTTCTCGCTGCGTTCGACGCAACGCTCGCCGAAATCGATGGATAAAGCAGTAGCGGCGCGCCTCTACACGCCGGCGGCACTCGAGGCGCTGCAGGCGTTTCCGATCGATTCGACGGAACTCGAACTCGTGGCCGTTTCGGAGAACGTCACGTTTCGCGTGCGCGACGCGAGCGACGGAACGACGTATGTCCTGCGCCTGCATCGTCCGGGTTATCACTCGCTGGACGAATTGATCGCGGAACGCGTATGGATTCGCGCGCTCGGCGACGCCGGCATTGCGGTGCCGCCGCCGTTGGCCGCGAGCGATGGCCGCGAATATGTGCGCGTGGCGATCGACGGCACCGGCGAGCAACGCTTCGCGGGTGTCGCGCGCTGGACCGAGGGCAATGTACTGGCCGAAGCACTGCGCCACACCAAAAGTGTTGGCGAGGCCGAACGCTACTTCGAACAGCTCGGTGGCATTGCAGCGGCCATGCACAATCAGGCAAGCACGTGGGACGTGCCTGCCGATTTCAAACGTCACGCGCTCGACACCGACGGGCTGATGGGTGAAGCGCCGTTCTGGGGACGCTTCTGGGAACACCCCGATCTTTCCCCGGGCGAACGCTCGCTGCTTTCGAATACGCGCCTGCGAGTGCGTGCGGCGCTGGATCGCCTCGGACGCGATCGGCAAACCTTCAGCGTCATCCATGCCGATCTGCACGCAGGAAACGTGCTCGTCGACGGCGATCGGCTCACGGTCATCGACTTCGACGACTCGGGTTTCGGCTGGCATCACTACGATGCGGCGGTTGCGTTGTTTCACTTTCAGGCGCGCGACGAGTTCGCGACGGTCCAGCGCGGCTTCGTGCGCGGCTACCGCTCGAAGCGACACATCGAAGACGACGCGCTGGCGCTCATCCCGATGTTTCTGATGATTCGCGGCATGGCGGTGATCGGCTGGATCAGCCAGCGCCCCGAACTCGATACGTCGGAGTACCTGCAGTGGCTCAGGGAACACGTCTGCGCCCAATGCGAGACGTTCGAACCGCCATGTTGAATGCGTGCGCCGCAACCGGTGCCGGTTTCCTAACGGCCGTGTTGTGGTTCGATCTGATGTTCGACGTACAAACGCGACAACACAGAGGTGACATGCTTCCGGGCGATGTGCTCGCGTCGATCAGCGCGTATTACCGGCGCGTCACCACCGACGCCAGACCGATGAACCGGCTCATCAGCCTGGTGATGCTGGCGACGCTTGCCGCGCTGGTTGCCGAAATCGCAACGGGTGCGACGCCGCCGTTGATCGGCTGGATCTCGCTGGCGTTCGCAGCTGGCGCGATCGGCCTCGCAGCCGCGCGCACCGTCGGCAATGCGGTGCGGCTCGGCAGCATGCGCGACACCCCCGCCATGCAAACGCAGTTGGCGAGAACGATCTACCGCGACCATCTGAGCTGCCTCACCGCCATGGTCGCCGTGGTGGCGCTTCAACTCGGAGCGCTCGCGCTGCGCAGCTGATTCCGTCCGGCGACGGTGGCCCAATGCGACCGCAAATTGGCCGCATTCGCCGCGAAATCACTCCCTCAGCTGCCTAGGATGCAGCGCCCTTCGACTCGCGTTCCGCGGAGCCTCACTTGCTCAACGACAACCTGCTGCTGTTGACGGCGATGCTGGGCTTGATCGTCGGCCCCACGCTGATCGTTCACCTGCTTCACCGGCGCGCGGAAAAACGCCGCGAGCGAAGCGAAGAGTCCTGCTGCGCCTCACGGCGCCGCAAACGCGGGCGGGTTTGCGACTGAACGGGACCGCTCACGCGCGATACGCGGCGCTTGGAGCGGCAGTGGTCGCGGCTTAGAGTGGAATCAAGAGTGCCCACTGCGACAACCCGCGTGACCACCCCTATCGTTTATTCAGTGCCCGGCATGGACGACGTGCAGGTGCATGCCAATCGGCGCTATCGACCCGAAGAAGACGGCGGGCTGCTACTGGACGCGTACATCCCCAGCGGACTTTCGCGTTCCGACCGCCGTCCGGCCGTGCTGCTCATTCACGGCGGCGTCGCACCCGGAGTGCTCGCCAAAGACTGGCCGCTGTTCCAGACGTGGGGCCGCCTGCTGGCGGCGTGCGACTTCGTCGGGATCACCTTCAACCATCGGCTCGGCTTTCCGAAAGCGAATCTCGTGCAGGCCGCTGCCGACGTCCGCGCCGCCGTTGCGCACGCGCGTGAGAATGCGGAGGAGTTACACGTCGATCGCGACCGAGTATGCCTGTTGGGATTTTCGGCGGGCGGGCCTCTACTCGGTTGCGGGCTCGAGCCGAACACCGAGTTCGTGCGTTGTATGGTCGCGTTCTATGCGTTCCTCGACATTCGAGACTCGCCGCTGCATGCGGATCAGGGCTCGGCGGATTTGCTGCGCCAATACTCTCCCGCTGCGTTCTACGGCGAACCCGGGGCCAAAGTGCCGCCGATCTTCGTTGCGCGCGCGGGTCTCGACGTAGCGCCGTTGAATGCAATTATCGACCGGTTCGTAGCAGCGGCGCTCGCGGCGAATGCGCCGCTGACCGTGATGAATCATCCGCAGGGCAAACACGGTTTCGATGCGCTGAACGACGATGCGCGATCGCGCGAGATCATTCGCTCGACCCTCGAGTTCATGCACACGCATCTGGAGGCTGACTGACGTGCCGTTCCAGCGCATCGTCAGCGATTCAGCGTTCGCGTCAGATCAGACAACAGCCGCATCGTCGCCTCGTTGCCCGGCGCATCGCGCGGAATCACCGCGACGTAGTCGGTAACGCCCACCTCGGCATACGCGCGCAAACCCGCTTCGATATCCCTGGCGGAGCCGAATACACCCACGTCGGCCGGTTCCGAGGCGCCGCCGCGGTCGAGCGTGGCGCGATATGAGGGAATCTGGCCATACATGGCGAAAGCCGTGTTGATGGCTTCGCGCCCCTTAGCGGCATCGGCAGACAGCAACGTCGGTACCATCGCCACGAAGCGCGGCTTTGCACGGTTTGCTGCTGCGGCTGCGGCACTCATCGTCGGCACGGCGATGTCGCGCAGATAATCGATGCCGCCCATCCATGTCAGCGTACCGTCGGCGAGACGACCGCAAAGCCGCAGCATTGCCGGACCCAGCGCAGCGACGATCACCGCCGGTTTCTTCGCACCAGCCACGGAGACTTGCGTGTTCACCGTGTATTCGGTGCCGCTGTGCTGCACCCGTTCGCCCGCGAGCAGGCCGTTCAGAATCGTCAGGTAGTCGCGCATGTGCGGAATCGGTTTGGAGTAATCCATGCCGAGGTTGTCTTCGATGAAGAAGCGGTGACTGAGACCGATGCCCAAGGCGAGTCGATTGCGCGTTGCGTCCTGCACCGTGAGCGCCTGCGCCGCGAGCGCCATCGGATGACGCGGATACGTAGGCACCACCGCGGTACCGAGTTCGATGGTGCGCGTTTCGCGTCCCGCGAGCGCGAGCGCCATCAGCGCGTCGATCGTGTTGACCTGCGGCAGCCACACCGACGCGAACCCGGCGGCTTCGGCCGCCGCGGCGCGTTCGCTGAGCGTTTGCGTGCCGCAGGGATCGCCCGGCATCGACAACATCGTTCCAAGTCGCATATCGAACTCCTGTTCTCGACGAGTGTCAGCCGAGACCGGCTGCTTTGCTGACCTCATCTATAAAGGTGCGTTCCTTCTCGCTCACGCGCACGCCGCCGATGCCGAGAAAACCGCCTTCCTTGGCGGCGTTCGCTGCCTCTTCGGCAACGGCGACCAGCATCTTGCGATAGGCGTCCGCTTCCGCGGGCGATGCTTTCGCTGCGATCACCGCAGTTGCAGACGTCACGCGTTCGAGCGCGGCGCGTCTGAAACTCTGTAGCTGCTGTTCGCGGCTACCCTGGCCCACCAGCGCATCCACGTCCGGTACCCCGGGAATTCTGCTGTAGGAGGCGAGCGCCGCGAACAGTTCGAGCCGGTTGTTCGCGTGCAGCGCCGCCATCGT
>CAZLDA010000170.1:0-7684 GCA_964557875.1 uncultured Pseudomonadales bacterium
CAGACACAAACGGGGTATATGCAGGGAGCTGCGGGAATCGGCAGCTTTTTCGTTCACCTGCACACGACTCTGGCGGGTGCGCCGGTGAAGATCGCGTTTCCGGATACGCCGTTCTAGCGACGCGCCTCGTACGCGGCTTCCGCATGTAGCGGCCACAACGGCACGCTCGCACGCTGACGCGGAAACACTTCGACGTGATGCGTGGTGAGCCCGGGGGGATCGGCCGTGACGATCGCACCGGCAACGTCTTTGAATCCTGCGCGGAAGTGATTGCTCGATTTCAGCGCGACGATGCGATACCGGTTCACGTCGATGCCCACTGCCAGAAATGGTTCGGGGTCGAACGTCTGCGAGCGTCGCGACGCAACGACCACGTCGATTCCGTCGATCACGAGCCGGGCCATCTTGCCGAGTGCGAGCGGCGAGCCTTTTCCCATCGCCTGCATCACGAGCCGGCCGTCGGATAACGACTTTACGTAGGCGCGCGTGACGATTGGCGCACCGTGCAGTTCGTCGTACTTGCCACCCAGCGAGACGTTGATCGTTGCGCCGCAACCGGCCGAATGTGCCTGTGCGGCCACTTCTGCATCCACGATGAACCCGAAACACGCGCCCTCGATCTTTGCTTCGAGCATCGCGCGCAAAAGATGCGTGCCGTCTCCCGGCGTGCCGCCGCCGCAGTTGTCCGACGTCTCGTTGATCACCACCGGCGCGACACGTCCGGCTGTCCGCAACTCCTCGGCGCGCGTCAATGCTTCGGCAACCGCTTCATCTGCGCCGAGGCTGCGCGCACGAAACCGGTCGCGCTCGTCCCACAACGACTGCGCCAGCTTCCGCGCCACCCGGCGCGCCTGCTCGCCGTCCCCTTCGGTGGTAACGACGACATACGTACCGATATGCGATACGTCGGTGTAAGGAAAGCCGTGAAACCAGCTGACATCGATGACGCCCGCTTCTTTTTCCGCCTCCAACATGCGCGCCAGGGCGCGTTCGCCGATGCCTTCGAACGTGGTGGTGGTGGGCAACAACATCGGCACGTGCTCTACGTGCAGCACCGGCCTGAAACCCTCCTCGTGCATCCGCACGATCAGGCGGATCGCTTCGTCGGCTCGCAAGTGCATGTCGATGTGCGGGTACTGGTGGCACGCGAACACGCCATCGAGCGCGTCGGCCATCTGTTGCGTGACGTTGCCGTGAAGATCGAAGCCTGCCGTCATCGGCACCGCTTCGCCTATCACTTCGCGAACGGCGGTACACAAGTCGCCTTCGAGGTCCTCGATGCCCTCCACCACCCCGGCGCCGTGCAACGACAGAAACACACCGTCGAGGGGCATCGCGTCGCGAATGCCGCGCACGATCTCCGCCTTGAACTCCTCGAATGTCTCACGCGCAACGATCCCGGACGGCTGCGCGTCGCAGAACAGCACCGGCACCACCTCGATGCCGAGTTCGTCGCACGCCTTCAGCGCACCGCCCAGACCGGTTTCGGTACCACGTGCCACGAACAGGCGTTCGCCGCGCAGCTGATGGAAATCCTTTGCCTCCGTCCGGCCCCGGCAATACGTATTGGTTTCGTGCGCAATGCCCGCAATCGCGATCTTCATTCGGTTTGGCCTCGACCCATGACACGTGACACCGAGGCAAAGCATAACCGCGAACCTTCACTGCTTGACGATCCGACGCGACTCCCGGACACTTAAGTACATGCCTAACTATCAACCGAACCTCAACGGAGTCTTCAAGTCGCTCATGGACCCCAGTCGGCGTGCGATGCTCGCACGGCTGTCTCTCGGGGAAGCAACGCTCGGGCAACTCGCGGAACCGCTGGAGATGTCGTTGCCGGCGGTGCACCAGCATCTCGCCGTGCTGGAGGAAGCGGGTCTCGTGGTCTGCGAAAAGCGGGGCCGCGAGCGTTGGTGCAGCTTCCAACCGGCTGCGCTCGACGAAGCGACACGGTGGATTTCGGATCGGCGGGTGCTGTGGCAGAAGCGCCTTGGCGCGCTTGATCGGCTTCTCGCCGAAGAGCACTCGAACAAGGGGAACACGCGTACCAAAGGCAAACGGAGGCAGCGCAAATGACCGTGTTATCGACCGCGCATCACACCATCGTAGTCAAACGCAGCTTCGACGCGCTTCCTGCGCACGTATTCGCGGCCTGGAGCGACCCGACGGCTTTGCAGAAATGGTACGTGCCGGGGGACGCGACCTGGACATCGCGTATCGTTGCCCACGACTTTCGCGTCGGCGGACAGAAGCGCATCGAGTTCGGCCCGCGCGGCGAAGCGCCTTTTACTGAAGACTGCCGATATGAGGACATCGTACCGGCTCAGCGTATCTGCTTCTCCATGACGATCGCGCGGTCGAACCAGCGCATCACGACTTCGATGATCACCGTGTTGTTCAACCACGCGGGGCGGCGCACGGACGTTACCGTGACGGATCAGATGGTGATTCTCGACGGCGGCGATTCGCGTGACGAGCGCGAGCGCGGCTGGGGTGAAACGCTGGACAAGTTGCCGCAGGTGCTTTGACCCGTAGCACGCTCATCCCTTCCCGCGCAGTGCCCGGATCCGCGCGAGTGCCTCCTCATAACGCAGCGAGCCGTCCGCTAACCGATCGAGAATGTCGCGCGCCGACGCGGGCTCTGGCCGCGGCTCTTCCTGTTTGGCCTTCGGCGAATCCGAAGCGAGACCGAGCCGCGTACGCAACGCTGCCAGGCGCGACTTCACCGTGGGATAGCTGACGCCGAGCGCCGACTCCATGTCGCGGATCCGCCCTTCGCAAAGGACGAAGATCCGCAACAGATGCAAGTCTTCGGCTTCCAGGTCCGAAAACTCGTTCGTCGCGTACCGCGTGTTCACCTCGATGCCGCAATCCGCACAACGCAGCAGCTTCGGATACAGCCGCCCCTGGCAGGCCGGACACGGCGTGTGCGTTGCGTCAGGCAACGTTGCGCGCTCCGGCCAGCCGCGCGAAGTCCTCGGCCGTTTTGATGACGAGATTGGTGAAGTCGACGTTCCTGAAGGTCAGGTTCGACGCATCGAACCCTTCAAGCCGCGTGCCGTCGAAGCGGCAGTCTTCGAACCTGCAGTCCTTCAGGATTACACGCTGCATCTCGACGTCTCGAATCAATCCGAGTGCGCTCGGATCGAGTCCTTCGGACCACTCGGTCTTCTTGAACGTTACCCGTTCGAGACCGCTGCTCTTCAGTACGAGTCCGTCCACGCGCAGTCCGCTGATCTGCGTCTCGGCCACTACCGCGTCTTCGAACAACCAGTTACGGCCCAGCACACCGTTCAACGACAAGCCTTTCACGATGCTCTCGGTGCGAATCACCACGGTCTTCAGCTTGGTGCCGTTGAAGCGGCAATTCTCCACGCCGCTTCCCGAGATGCCGAGATCGCGAATCTGCGTGCCGTTGAAGTTCGACCCGGTCAGCCGACCCTTACCCACTGTCAGGCTGGTAACGCCCGCGCCGTTGAATTCGTTGTCGGCGAGTTCTCCGTTCTCGATGAGCGCTCCTTTGATCGAGGATCCGCGCAATCGCTGGCCCGTTACTCGAGAGTCGTTCAGCTCGACGTCCTGCATCGACGCGGCATTGAGTTCGTTGTGCGAGAACGTCGAGCGGTTCAGACGTAGATCGCGCAGGTGCGACACTGCGAGATCGTTGGCTTCGCACACGAAGTCCTGCCCGGTCGGGGCATCGGCGCGCGACAGCACGGCATTGTTGGAATCGTCACCCCACACCGAGCCCTTCAGATGCAGGCCCGACTTCAGCGCCCACCGCAGCGTGCGCGCACCGGCCCCCATCGCGCGCTCGATGTCGTTACCCAGATCGTCGAACACACGATCGAGTCCACGGCCGTGGCGGCGTCCGTGACGCCGGTGCCTGCGCCTTTCCCACCGATCGCCGCCACCCGTCGAGCGCGCTTCCTCACGCGGCGGAGCCTCCGGCTGCGGCTCTTTCGGACGATCTTGTGTGCCTGCGCGCGCCGACTCTCGCAACGCGGCGATCATTTCAGTCGCCTGCGCGGGGGTCAGCGTGCCGTCTTTGACCATTGCCAGAATCCGGTCGATCTCGTCGTTCATTCGATGGGCTCCTGTGGGAATCGACGGTCGATCGTATTCCTGAGCAATTAACTATTTCAATACTCATATTGATTTATTTAATTTCTAGCCTGACCGGCCCGGCGCAACTCCCCCATCCGGTGCATACACGCACGATCCGCTGCATTTGTGCACCGCAGGTGTACCCGCAAAAGAGCAGTGATGGCTAATGCATTGGAGTCTCTGCAGCCCCATCAATTGATGGAGCCTATCTATTTGATTTGAATGTCCATTCACCACGGCGTGACCTGAGTAACAAAGTCATCTAAGAACCCCCGTCGGATCACCTCTGAAATCCGCTACCATTTGCTGCATCGCAATGGAGATCGCAAACATGGCTGCAGGACGCGCCACACGACCGGATCCGACATTCGCCGCCGTCGCGACGCTGGCGGACGGCACCCGGATTCGCCTCGAACTGATCGGACCCGCCGATCGCGCCGATCTGCTGGCGGGTTTCGAGGGGTTGTCACGCCGCTCGCGATACCTGCGCTTCTTCTCGGCGATGCCCACTCTGTCCGCCCACCTGGTGGACAGCCTGCTGAACACCGACCCCGACCACCACGTTGCGATCGGCGCGCGCCTCATCGACGCCAACGGCCGCGTTGAGCCGCCGATCATCGGCGTCGCGCGTTATTTCCGCTCCGAAGGTTCTAACGACACCGTTGAGCCAGCAGTTGCGGTTGTAGACCGAATGCACGGTCGTGGTCTGGGCCGCGCGCTGCTCAAAGCGATGACGCGTCACGCCAGGTCACGCGGCATCGTGAAGATGCGCGCGCACGCACTGGCGGACAACGAACGGATACGCGGGATACTGACGCAGTCGAACGGCGTTCTCGTCGAACGCGACGGCCCGGTGATGACCTACGACGTCGACATCCGCTCGCAGCGCAATCGCGACAATCTGGTCGAACTCGGAAAGATGTTCAAAGAAACCCAGCCAAACGGCGTGGCGCCGAAGGATACGCCACGCTAACGCGGCGCGAGCTTGGTGGTCGTGGTGGTCGTGGCACTGTCGCCACCGCGCGCAGCGCGCGCATCGCGCCAACGTTGCAGACGGTTCTCGAGCAGCAGATAAACCACCGGCGTGAGATACAGCGTCAGCATCTGCGAAACGAACAAACCGCCAACCACCGCCAGCCCCAACGACTGACGTGAGGCGCCACCGGCGCCCCAGCCGAGCGCGATCGGCAACGTGCCGAACAGCGCCGCGAATGTCGTCATCATGATCGGGCGGAAACGCAGCAAACACGCTTCACGTATCGCCGTCTCGGCGTCCATACCTCGCGTGCGCTGAGCTTCCAGCGCGAAGTCGATCATCATGATCGCGTTCTTCTTCACCACGCCCACCAGCAGAATAAGGCCCAGGAATGCGTACAAATCGAGCTGCTTCCCGAACAGCAACAGCGTCAGCAAGGCACCCAGACCGGCGCTCGGCAGCCCTGACAGAATCGTAAGGGGGTGAACGGCGCTCTCGTACAGAACGCCCAGCACGAGATAAATGGTCTCGATCGCCAGCACCAGCAACAGACACATCCCCGCCCATGACGACTGGAACGCCAACGCCGTTCCCTGGAAGCGGCCCAGCAGCGTATCCGGCGTGCCGAGTTCTGCTTTCGCTCGCTCGATTTCGGCTACGGCGTCGCCCAGCGCCTTGCCGTGTGCGAGGTTGAACGAGATCGTCGCCGACGGCAGTTGTCCTACATGCGAGATCGTCAGCGGGCCGCTAACGTTCTTGAAGTCGGCCAGCGCCCGCAGCGGCACCAGCGCATTGTTGGTGCTGCGCACGTACAGCAGACCCAGCGCATCGGGATTGCGCTGGAACTCCGGCAGCAGTTCCATGATCACCGCGTATTGGTCGGTGGTGGCATAGATGGTGGAAACCTGCCGCGCGCCGTAGGCGGTGAACAGCGCCTGCTCGATCTGGTCGGCGCTGACGCCCATGCGAGACGCGCGGTCGCGGTCGATGGTGATCTGCACTTTCGGGTTGTCGAGGATCAGGTTCGTGTTGACGTCGACCACGGCACCCGATTGATTCAACCGTTCGACCAGCTTCGGTACCCACTGAATCAGTTCGTTCATGTCGGCGTCGAGCAGCGCGTATTGAAACTCGCTCTTGCTGACGAAACCGCCGATGCGCAGTGCCGGCTGGTTCTGCAGATACACCTTGAAGCCGGGAATTCCATCGAGGCGAGGCCGCAAACCCTCGAGTACCGTTTGCGCCAGCGGCCGCTCGGATTGCGGCTTCAGCGCAATCAAAATGCGGCCGTTGTTCAATGTGCCGTTCGGGCCGCCGGTGCCGACGAAGCCGATGGCGCGGGCCACGTGTTCGTCCTGCGCGATGATGCGAATCGCCTGCTGCTGCTTGCGCGACATCGCGTCGAAGGAAATGTCGGGCGCACCTTCGGTGGTGGCCACCAGCATTCCCGTGTCGTCATTCGAGATGAAACCCTTCGGTACGAACGTGTAGAGCACACCGGTCAACAACAGCGAAACCAGCAGGGTGAGCAATGCGGCGTAGCGATGTGCCAGCACCCAGTCGAGCGACCTCGCATAGGCGGCCTTTACACGATCGAAGCGTCGGTCCTCGTCCGCATGGCCGCTCGGCATCGGCCGCAACAGCTTGCTGCACAACATCGGCGTCAGCGTCAGCGACAACACGCCGGAGAGCAGAATGGCCGTGATGATCGTGATGGCGAATTCGTGGAACAGCCGTCCGACGATGCCGCTCATGAACAACACCGGTATGAACACTGCCGCAAGCGAAATCGTCATCGAGACGATCGTAAAGCCGATTTCCTTCGCGCCCTTCAATGTTGCCGCCAGCGGCGATTCGCCCTGTTCCACGTGTCGGTTCACGTTTTCGAGCATCACGATCGCGTCGTCCACGACGAAGCCGACGGACAGCGTCAACGCCATCAACGACAGGTTGTCGATGCTGAACTCGAGCATGTACATCATTGCGAACGTGCCCGCGAACGACAGCGGAATCACGATGCTCGGAATGATGGCGGCGCGCACGTTGCGCAGGAATACGAAGATCACCATCACCACGAGCACCAGCGACAGTGCCAACGTGATCTTCACGTCGTGCACCGACGCGCGCACCGTCTGCGATCGGTCGTACACGACGTCTATCGACATGCCGGCAGGCATCTGCGAACGCAACGCCGGCAGAACCTCCCACACGGAATCGACCACGCCAATGGTGTTCGTGCCGGGCTGGCGTTGAATCGCGAGCAGAATCGCTCGCGTGAGATCGCCGCCGACCCACGCGGCCGCCTTGTTGTCCTCCACACCGTCGAACACCCTGCCGACATCGTCGAGGTGCACCGGCGCACCATTGCGATATGCGACGACGAGCCGCCGGTAACCCTCCGCGTTGTTCAGTTGCCCGCTCGCTTCTACCGTGATCGCCTGTTGCGCGCCGTTCAGCGTGCCGGTAGGCAGGTTCACGTTGGCGTCCTGCACCACGCGCATCACTTCGTCTACGCCTAGGTTGCGCGACGCGAGCTGGTTCGGGTCGAGTTGAATCCGCACCGCGAACTTCTGCGGTCCGAAGATCCGCACCTGCGCA
>CAZLDA010000171.1:0-3290 GCA_964557875.1 uncultured Pseudomonadales bacterium
CTACGTGTGTGTCGCACAGGATCGCAAGGTTATTGCGGCCCCGGCTCGGTTCCACGTAAGCGTCGTTGGTGCTGACGCGGCGATGCTCACGACTATTGATCGCATATGGCGAAACGCCGAGCGCACCGGGTGCGTTATGGTCGGGCGCCCAGGGATAACCGAGATCCACCGCCGCTTCGCCGAGCGTCAGGTCGACAGGACCCCAGTTCGACATCGGCGCACGATAGATCGGAATGGGACCGTCGTTGCCGTGATATGGCGCGTTGCCGTAACGCAGGTCGGTTTCGAGCCGATTGAAGTAGGGCAGTACGTCGTTGAAACCCCAACCGGTGCACCCGGCCGCGGCCCAGCGATCGTAATCTTCCGGTACGCCGCGAATTGCGATCTGTCCGTTGATCACTGAACTGCCGCCCAGGCCGCGGCCGCGCCAATAAAGACGCGGCGTTTGCGACGCGGTGCGACGCGCCTGCAGCGCGTCGTATCGGAACTTCTCGAACTCCGGCGCGTTGATCATTCGTGATGGATTCGGACTGCGCATCGCGTCGGGTGCGTCGGCGCTGCGGTGATCCGGACCCGCTTCGATCAGCGCGACCTGTACCGCGGCATTTTCGGAAAGGCGCGCGGCCAGCGTCGCGCCGGCCGAGCCGGCGCCGACGATCAGATAGTCGTACTGCATCGAGATCCCTGACGGCTGCGATCAGATCTTCGGCGCGTGATGCGCAGGCATGGCCATCGCGGCGTTGCTTTCCTCTGCCAGTGCTTTCGCAGCGCGTTCGTTCTGCATGATCTTCGACACGACGGCCGCACCGGCGCGATCGAACACATCGCGGTGTTCGATGACGTGACGTTGCGATTCGCGATAGGCATCGAGCATGCCATTCACCTCAGGAACGACATAGCGGGCGATCAGATCCCAGCTGCGCAGCGTCGCTTCGCGGTTGGCCCAGTCGTGCGCGAAGCCGATAACAGTGCCGAATCCGCCCGTCAACTTCATCATGTCGCGCAGCGCCTTCACGAGGTCGTCAGGCGTCCCGATGACCGCAGCGGAGCCCTCTACAAATGCCGTTTGATCGACCGCGTCATCCGGTGTCTTGAACGCGGCCGCGCCCGGGCGCATCAGCGTGCCGACCGTGTATTCGTTGTGCCAGCGGTATAGACCGTCGCGTGCTTCTTTGCGCGCCTGTTCGCGCGTTTCGGCGATGTGCCACGACATGACGATGCGCCACTCGCCCCGGCTGATGGTGGCGCCGCTGATCGCCGCAGCTTCTTCCGCGAAACTCCACTGCAGCGGCAATGCCGCCAGACCCGCGGTCGACATCGAACCGATCGACAGCACACCTGTGCCGTGCTTGCCGGCCAACGTCATTCCGGAGGGGCTGACCATCGACGCCACCGCGAACGGCAGGTCTTCCTGCAACGGCAGCAGCTGCAGCCGCGCGTCGCGCAGCGTGAACCAGTCGCTTTCATGGCTGAACCGCGGTGCGCCGCTGAGCAGTTTGCGGATCACGCCGATCGCCTCGTCCTGGCGGTCGCGTTGCACCATCGGATCGATGCCGAGCAGATAAGCGTCTGATGGCAATGCACCGGGGCCGGAGCCGAAGATCACGCGTCCGCCAGTCATGTGGTCGAGCTGCACGATGCGCTGCGCAACGTTGAACGGATGGTGATAGGGCAACGAGACCACGCCCGTACCCAATCTGATTCGATGCGTACGCTCGCCGGCCGCTGCAAGAAACATCTCGGGCGACGCGATGATTTCCCAGCCGGTGGAATGGTGCTCGCCGCACCAGAACTCGTCGTAACCGAGTTTATCGAGGTGCTCGGCGAGATCGAGGTCGCGGCGGAATTGGAGCGTCGGGTTTTCGCCGATCGGATGGTGAGGTGCGAGGAACGCGCCGAACTTGAGTCGTGCCATGGGTCAGTCTCCGTGCTTTGAAATCATGCTGCCCGTGCGGCGGGCACCCGCGCATCGGGGAAGATGCGTAGGAAATTCTCAGAGTAAAACTTGTCGCGGACGGCGTTCGAACGGGCCCCGAGCGAACGCTCGAACCGTGCGATCGGATTGCGGCCGCCTTCGATGTGCGGGTAGTCGCTCGAAAACAGATACAGATCGTCGTTCGATTGATCGATCAGCGTGCCGACGTCTTCGAACACATAGGGCGTGAACGCGCACTGTTCCGTGAGTTGCTCCGACGGCTTGCGTTTGAAGTTCGCGAGACTCTTGTCCGCTTTGCTCCAATGCGCGGCCACCCAATCGAGACGCGTCAGCAGCGACGGTACCCAACCGGCGCCGAGTTCCACGCTCGCGCCGCGCAGCGCAGGGAAGCGCTCGAACACACCGTCGATCAGCATCATGCTCAAGAACGTTTCGGGACCTTCGTGAAGTATCGCGATGTCTTTGCTGCGCACGTTCTCGCCGCCGCCGAGCCAGTCCTTCGTCGGCGCGCGGCCGTTGTTCGACCACGCTTTGTTCAACTGAAGCGGCGCGCCACCGACATGCAGCAGAAACGGCATGCGCGCTTCTGCGAGCCGTGCCCAGAATGGATCGAACTCCACGTGCCCAGGCGCCTTGTCGCCGCAAGGGCGGTGCGGCACCCAAACGGCATTGAGTCCTTGCTCGATTGCGTGTTCGAGTTCGGCGATCGCGCGCGCAGGCTCATCGAGCGGCACGACACCCACGCCGAGCAGGCGCGCGTCGTTGCGGCAGAAGTCGCCCATCGCACGGTTGTGTGCACGCGCCGATCCGTAGCGCACTTCCGGCGTCATCTTCGAACTCGGTGAGAAGGGCACCGCCACGCTGTGCGTTGCGAACACGAGCTGGCGTTTGAAGCCGAGCATGTCGAGCGCGATCGTGCGTTCCTTGGAATCGAAGGCGCCGAGCGCCTGGATCTCTTTCGAACTCTCTATCAGCTTGTCGCCCATCGCGATCAGTTCCGCGACATGTGCGTCACTGTGCCTTCCACCGCGCGCCACGATCTCCGCCACTTCTTCGTCGGTAACGATCGACGCGCTGTAATTCACCGGCGGAATCTTGTCGCGCACGTCCGGGTCGGCGTAGTCGAGCAGGAAATTCGGCAGTTCCATGATGTGGCTGTCTGCGTCGTAGAACGCGCGATCGGCAGGTGCGTAAGCCATGGGCAACTCCTTCTTCCGATTGGATCGGCGCGGCGAATCCGGTGCTGCGGGGGTGTGGTCGGGCAGATCGCGATACAAGCAAGGATCCGCCGAAAAGACAAGCGCTGGCACGACGCGGATCGCTCGCCCATCATCGCGGCTCATAGGGATTCTGG
>CAZLDA010000171.1:3300-7641 GCA_964557875.1 uncultured Pseudomonadales bacterium
GCGGCCATGATCGCGCTTCGGAAGCACGGAAGGATCAGCAAATGGAACTTCGACGATCGAATGCACGCGGCTCCGCGAACCTCGGTTGGCTGTCGAGCCGACACACGTTTTCGTTCGGCAATTATCACGATCCGCGGTACATGGGATTCGGCGTGCTGCGCGTGATCAATGAAGACGAGGTGGCACCGGGGCAAGGCTTTCAGACGCACGCTCACAGCGACATGGAGATCATCTCGTATGTGCTCGAAGGCGAGCTCGAACACAAAGACAGTTTGGGCACCGGTTCGGTGATTCGCCCCGGCGACGTGCAGCGCATGTCGGCTGGCACCGGCATCAGACACAGCGAGTTCAACCACTCGAAGACGGCGCCCGTGCATTTCCTGCAGATCTGGATACTGCCCGAGCGCGACGGCGCAAAACCCGGCTACGAGCAGAAGCAGTTCGATGCTGCGAGCCGCCGCGGCCGGTTGCGCCTGGTGGGATCGCGCGATGCTCGCGACGGTTCGATCACCATTCACCAGGACGTCGATCTGTACGCGTCGCTGTTATCGAAGGGTGACAAACTCGCGCACGCGCTTCGCGATGGACGGCATGCGTGGCTGCAGGTTGCACGCGGCGAAGTGAAGCTGAACGGCGAGACATTACGGCAAGGCGACGTCGCCGCGGTCGGCCAGGTAGGTTTTCTGTCGATCGAAGCCACCGCGGACGCGGAGATATTGCTGTTCGATATGCTGAAGGGCGCTGCCGGCTAACGGTTCAATCGAGGCGCGCTAGATGTAGTAGTCCTTCAGCGGCGGAAAGCCGTTGAACTCCACCGAGCTGTACGACGTCGTGTACGCGCCGGTGGACAGCCAGTAGAGCCGATCGCCTGTTGCGAGATTCAGCGGCAGACCGTACTTGGAGTTCTCGTACATGATGTCGGCGCTGTCGCACGTAGGTCCTGCGATGACCGCGTTTTCGAGCTCGCCGTTTTTTTCTGTGTAGATCGGGTACTTGATCGACTCGTCGAGCGTTTCGATGAGGCCTGAGAATTTGCCTACGTCGGTGTACACCCAGCGATGCAGCGCGGTTCGCGATTTTCGGGAAATGAGCACCACTTCGCTCACCAGCACGCCGGCATTCGAGATGAGCGAGCGGCCTGGCTCGATGATGATCTCCGGCATGTCGTCCATGAAATCCTCGTGGAGAAAACGCGCGATTTCTTCCGCGTACACGGCGAGGTCGTTGGTACGCTGCAGATAGTTCGCCGGAAACCCGCCGCCCATGTTGATCATCTTCAGTTTGATTTTGTCCTCTTCCCACAGGCGGTTGAAGATGACCTTCACCTTGCCGAGCGCCGCATCCCACGCGCCGATTTCGCGCTGTTGCGAGCCCACATGGAACGACACGCCGTACGGTTCGAGGCCGAGGTCGCGCGCGAGGATGAGCAGGTCCATCGCCATGTCGCTTTCGCAGCCGAACTTGCGCGACAGCGGCCAGTCGGCCGTCAACGTGCCTTCAGTCAGGATGCGGGCGTAGATGCGCGAGCCGGGTGCGGCCTTCGCGATGTTGCGCAAGTCCGCTTCTGAATCGGTTGCGAACATCCGCACACCCTTCTGATAGAAGGTGCGAATGTCCTTCGCCTTCTTGATGGTGTTGCCGAAACTGATGCGGTCGGGCGACACACCGAGTGCCAGCACTTTGTCGAGTTCGTATGTCGACGCGATGTCGAACGAGGCCCCCTTATCGCGGATCAGAGACAGAACTACGGGCGCCGGGTTCGCTTTCACCGCGTAGTAGATCTTTGCGCTGGGAAAGTAGCGGGTGAGATCGTCGTACTGGCGATTGATCGTCGCGAGATCCACGACGAGGAATGGGGTTTCGTGTGTGTCGGCGAACGATTTGATGCGGGCGAAGGTAGCGTCGTCGAAGTAGTCGTGGACGAGAACCGCTGTGTCAGTCATTGGCGGATGGATTCTCCTGCTGGGGTTGGTCGGAAGGGCGCCGTTCGCAAGGCGCGGATGGTCCTACACTGGGGGCTTTCGATCAATTGCGGATTTCGGATTTCTTTGGGCGGATATCAGCCCGATTTTTCAACTTCTTATCAACTGGGGCTCTTGCCGAGCTTCACCGCGGTGCCGTAGGCGAGCATCTCCGCGCCGTCCCGCATGGCGGGTGCGGTGACGAATCGAACGGCAACGATCGCGTCGGCGCCGAGACGCTTCGCTTCTGCCACCATCCGGTCGAGTGATTGCTCGCGCGCTTCGGCCAGCAGCTTTGTGTACTCGATGATCTCCCCGCCCACCAGCGAGCGCAGTCCGGCAATGATGTCTTTGCCGAGGTGGCGCGAACGCACCGTGTTGCCGCGCACCAGCCCGAGGGTTTTGACGATGGTCGCGTCTTCGAAACGATCCTGCGTGGTGATCTTCATCGGCCCCAGCTCTAATTGATCCCAGTTCTTATTGGTCAATGTTCTTCGAGTAGTAATCGTCTTCTCGGTTGCGGACCCGCTCGCGGATGACTTTGATCAACAGCAGCCCGATGCCGACGATGGCGATGAGGCCGAAGATGCCGACGGGGAACGCTGCGACGAGTCCGGCAATCATCACGGCGATATACAGCAGGCAGACGAAGCCGAGCAGGGCGTAGGCGGTCTTTTCGAGGCTGTCCATTACGGAGGATCGCGATGAGATCGGTTGCAACCATATCGCCAATGGCGCGCCGAGTCACACCGCTGCGTGTCGGGTTGTGACGCCGCTCGCGACTGTGATTTCATCGCATGAACGACGGGCAGCCCCGCGAGGAATTCCATCATGGCCAAAGACATCGCCGCCGCCGTGCGGGAGATCTGCCTTTCGTTTCCCGAAGCGACCGAAGCGATGTCGCACGGTTCGCCCGACTATCGCGTGCGCGGCAAAACGTTCGCATCGCACGTGGTCAATCATCACGGCGACGGTCGTATCGCGCTGTGGTTGTGTGCACCGCCCGGTGCTCAGCAGCGTTACACCGAATCGGAACCCGACAACTTCTTCGTGCCGCCATACGTAGGGCCGCGCGGTTGGCTCGGCGTGCATTTGAACAAGGGGCTCGACTGGAAGCGCGTGGCGAACCACGTGCGCGAGGCTTATCTGAATGTCGCTCCGAAAAAACTCACCGTCGATCTCGGGCCGGCCATCGTCATCAAGCCGCCCACCAAGACGATCGACGCCGACAAGTTCGATCCGATGGCGTCGAAACGCGCGAAACAGGTGCTCGCACCGTTGCGCAAGCTCTGTCTCACATTGCCGGAAGCAAGCGAAGGAACCACGTTCGGCAACCCGACGTGGCGCGCCGGCAAGAAGACGTTCTGCAGCGTGCACCGATACGGAGGCCGCCTGAAGCTGCAGTTCTGGGTAGGTAGCGACATGCAGGCGATGCTGACGTTCGAGAAGCGTTACCAGATTCCCGCGTACATGGGCCACAACGGCTGGATCGAACTCGACGTAGAGGACGAAGTGGACTGGGACGAAGTTCGCGAACTCATGATGGTGAGTTACAAGCACTTCGCGCTGCGACGGATGTTGAACGAACTCGGGTTGAGCTAAGAGTAAAGCCCCTCATGCGAATTGTTAGTTGGAACGTCAACGGTCTGCGCGCGTGCGCAGCGAAAGGCTTCGATCGTTTTCTCGAGTTTTCGAAGGCCGACATCATCGGCATCCAGGAAGTGCGCGCGTTTCCGGCGCAACTCGACGAGAAGACCCGTTCACCCAAAGGCTGGCATGCGCACTTCTCGGCTGCGGAACGCGCCGGCTATAGCGGCGTGGGCATGTACTCGCGCGTCAAACCCGACAAAGTAGAAACCACGCTGCACGACGCCCGCTTCGACGCCGAAGGTCGTTTGATCATCGCGCAGTTCGGCCGCATCTCCGTTGTTACCGGGTATTTTCCGAAGGGCAGCGGCAAGGAACGCGACAACAGCCGCGTGCCGTACAAACTCGATTTCTATGCGGCGTTGTTCGATCGGGTGCAGAAGCTGAAGCGACGCGGCCCGGTGTTCGTCATTGGCGACTACAACACCGCGCACGAGGCGATCGATCTCGCGCGACCGAAGACGAACGAGAAGACGAGCGGATTTCTTCCGGAAGAACGCGCCGAGATGACGCGCTGGATCAAAGCGGGTTGGGTGGACACGTTTCGCGCTCAGCATCCGGGCGAAGAGGGTCACTACACGTGGTGGCGGCAGTGGGGCGGTGCGCGCGAAAAGAACGTGGGTTGGCGGATCGACTACGTGCTGGCATCACCTTCGGGTGCGTCGCGCGTACGCGACGCATTCATCTGGCCGCATGTGAAGGGATCGGATCATTGTCCGGTCGGCGTCGATAT
>CAZLDA010000172.1:0-7614 GCA_964557875.1 uncultured Pseudomonadales bacterium
CGCTGACGCTGCGACCCGGCCGATTGGTTGCACCTGCCTGACGCTCGCCGTTGCCCTAACGGTTCGACTCGCCCGCGGCGCTATTCGTATCCCGGGGCCGGCTGCCACAGGCTGAATACGGTGCCGTCGGGATCGGCGCACACCGCGTTTGGCCCGGATGGGTACGTATTGCGCGAGCGCACGGTGCCGCCGAGTTGCGAAACGCGCGCCGCGGCGGCATCGATGTCATCCACGCGGAAGTACACGTTCGGCAGTTCGGCAGGACCATCGGGGCTCAATCCAAGCGGGAACTTCGTGTTTGCCACATGGCCGCCCTCTTCTATCTCCCATCCGAACAGCGCGCCGTAGAAGCGTTTCGCCCGCGGTAGATCTTTCACCGGCAACGTGAAGTAACCCAGTTCGTTCGGCATCGTCTGCTCCTGCATTTACTTGCACGTCGAAACGATGCCATGCGAACGCGCGGCATGCTTGAAGAAATGTTCCCTCGCGGCGGATGGTCAGCCATCGTCGGCTTGGCTAAGCTCCGGCCTCCACCCTCGCCGTCACAACACCATGCAGAACGTTGCGCTAGAAAACGGACCGGTACGCATCGTCGGCGCACTCGACGTCGACCGGCGACCTAACGGCATCGTGCTGCGCCGCCTTCCGAACTGGACGCGGCCGCAGGTGCCGCTGTTCATGGAGATCATGGTGACGATGCCGTCGGGCGTGCGGCTCGAATTCGCAACCACGTCGCGACGCATCGAACTCGACGTGCTGCCGACGCGCATCGAGATCTCGAAACCGCCGCTACCCGCCGCATTTGATCTCGTCATCGACGGGAAAGAAGTCAGAACCGCAACTACCGAATGCGGCGACAAGCTGCAGATCAACCTGGCCGATCGCGGTAAGGCGACGCGTATTCGCGGCGAGGCGGGCACGGTCGCGTTCACGGATCTGCCTGCAGGACTCAAGCACTGCGAACTGTGGCTGCCGGCCAACGCAATTCTCGAGATGCGCGGCCTGCGTATAGAAGACGACGCGAAAATCGAAGTGCCGAGCGCGCCCGCGCGGCGCCGTTGGGTGCATCACGGCAGTTCCATCAGCCACTGCATGGAAGCGGCGAGCCCGACCGGAACGTGGCCGGTCGTTGCCGCGCGGCTCGCGAACGTGGAACTGCTCAACCTCGGGCTGGGCGGCAACTGCCATCTCGATCAATTCGTTGCGCGCACGATGCGCGACGAGCGCGCCGACGTCTTGAGCCTGAAGGTGGGCATCAACGTCGTGAACATGGATTCGCTGCGGGAACGCACGTTCGCCCCGGCATTGCAGGACTTCATCGACACGATTCGCGAAGGCAAACCGAATACGCCGTTCCTGATCGCTTCGCCGATCTTCTGCCCGTCCGCGG
Source organism: uncultured Pseudomonadales bacterium (assembly GCA_964557875.1). GTDB lineage: Bacteria > Pseudomonadota > Gammaproteobacteria > Pseudomonadales > Azotimanducaceae > DATJGR01. The sequence goes on from CAZLDA010000172.1 coordinate 1,391, forward strand.
AAGAGCATCCCGGCCCGACCATTCCGAACGCGAGCGGGAAGTTCATCACGTTGCCGGGACACGAAGAAATCCGCGCCGGCTGCCTGTCGTTGACGCAGATGCGCGCGATCATCCCCGACGTCGTGGAAGGTCGCCGCAAGGCCGGGGACGCAAACCTGCACTATCTCGACGGGCTCACGCTGTTCAGCGCCGCCGACGCGGGTGATCTGCCCGACGACCTGCACCCGAACGGCTCCGGTTACGCGCGAATGGGCCAACGATTCCACTCGGCCGCATTCGGAAACGGCGGACCTTTCGCAAAAAGCTAGCGGGCGCCTTCATGGCAACACGCAAGCAACCTCCGAAGACCGCGGCGAAGCGCCAAAGAACCAACGCGCGCACGAAGGCGCCGAGCCGAACCCGCTTGCGCTCGACGAAACGAGACGCCGAACCGGCGCCGCTGAAATACCACCCGACGGGCGCGATTGCCGAGGCATACGAACGCGTGCTCAAACTCACGGCAGCGTTGCCCGGTATAGAACACACCCGGGCGTACGGCACGCCGTGCATCAAAGTGCTCGGCAAGGTGATGGCGCGGTTGCGCAGTGAATCTGAAGGGGGACTCGCATTGCGCTGCGATTTTCCAGACCGCCACATGCTGATGCAGGCCGATCCACGCACCTTCTACGTGACGGATCACTACCTGAACTATCCGATGGTGCTGATCAACCTCGAAGAGGTGCGCTGGGACGCGATGCCCGGCCTCCTCGAAACCGCGTGGCGCCTGGTGGCGCCACGACGGTTGGTCGACGAATACGACGCTATGCGTTGATGAAAGTCAGGCGTTGATGAAAGTCAGGCGTCGATGAACGTGTAGTCCGCCGGATTCACGCGCCGCGTCTGGTTCCAGAACTCCACCAGCGTAAACGGCCAGTTCTGCGTGACGCGGCCCTTTTCGTTCTTGTACCAGGTGGGCACGTTCGCGGCGCCCCACGCCATGTTCAGATTGCCTTCGTCGATCATCTTGTTGAACGCATCGTGCACGTCCTTTTTCGGATCGAGCGCGGCATGCTTCTTCTCCAGCAGCAGCCGGATGCAATTGAGCACATAGCGCACTTCGCATTCGGAGAAGAACACGATGCTACCGTTCACCACGATGTTCGTGTTGGGCCCGTACAGGCAGAACAGGTTCGGGAAGTTCGGAATCGTGATGCCGAGATACGCGCGCGGATCGCCGTTCCACTGCTTCTGCAGATCGACACCGCCTCTTCCTTTCACCTGCATCGGCCACAGGAAACGGCTCGCGAGGAAACCGGTGCCGTAGATCAGCACGTCGGCGTCGTACTGCTTGCCGTCGGCCGTTTTCACACCCGTGGCATTGATCTCCACGATCTTGTCGGTAATCAGTTTCACGTTGTCGCGGCGCAGCGCGCGAATCCAGTTGCCGTTGTCGAACAGGATGCGTTTGCCGCCGGGCGGATACTGCGGCGTCACCTTCGCGAGCAGCTCTTTGTCTTCGCCGCACAGCTCTTCGAGAATCTGCGTGAACATCTTGCGCAGCTCGTCGTTCTCGGCGCTGATCGAGTGCGTCTGGTCGTTCCACGCCGGATCTTTCTTAACTGCCGCGAGAATGCCTTCGGCCATACGCCAGAACATCGCGAAGCGATACCACTTCGCGTAGTACGGTACGTGATTCAGCAGCCAGTGTTTTCCATCGGGCACGTTGTCGTGATATTCGGGCGTCATGCTCACCCACGGCGGCGTGCGCTGGAAGATTATGACTTCCTTCGCTTCTTTCGCCACTTCGGGCGCGAACTGGAATGCACTCGCGCCGGTGCCGATCACGAGCACGCGCTTGCCTTTGAGATCGTGCTGGTGCTCCCACTCGGTGGAGTGGAATGCGATGCCCTTGAATTTGTCCTGCCCCGGAATGTCGGGCCACTTCGGCCGGTTCAATTGCCCTACCGCGCTGATCACGGAGATCGCAGACAACGTTTCCTGCTTGCCGTCGCGCGTAACCGAGACGCGCCACAACGCTTTCGCGTCGTCGTACACGCACGTCTTCACCTCGGTGTTGAAGCGGATGTGCTTGCGCAACCCGTAGTCGTCGGCGGCCTTGTCGAAGTACTGCCGCAACACTTCCTGCTTCGAATAGAACTGCGGCCAGTCGTTCGGCCGGAAGCTGTACGAGTACGTGTGATTCGGGCTGTCGACCCGGCAACCCGGATAAGTGTTCTGATACCAGGTGCCGCCGACGTTCGCGTGGCGTTCGAGGATCTCGAACGGAATGCCCGCTTCCTGCAGCCGAATGCCGGCCAGCAAGCCCGACATACCGGAGCCTACGATCAGTACCTTGAATTTCGCGCGCGCCGCGGCGGGCACGTTCTGCAATTCCGGCACACCGTACGGGTCGGTGTTCTCCATGGCCAGTTCGGCCGTGAGGAATTCTTCGTAGTCGCTGTCGACGGTGGTGCCGATGACGAAGTTCACCATTTCGTGCACGTGCGCGTTCGGTGACGGCGGCAGTTTGTGCCCGCCGTCGCGGAATCTGCGCAACGCATCGAAGGCAAGTGCGCGAATGGTCTCCTGTTGCGCTTCTGTGATGCCGCCCTGCGCATCACCGAAGAACGCATTCACCGGACGGATTTCGCCGCGGATGATGTCGATATCGCCGGTAATGTGCACCAGCGCCGCCATCAGCGTCGGAATGTGCGCTTCTTTCAAGGCCTTGCGGATCACCTCGTCATCGTTTGTGACGGGCGCAAGTTCGTTATTTCTTACAGCGGCCATGCGACTCTTCCCCTATTGATCGAAGGGCTATTTAGCGGAAGTGGTCGCGGCGATGCAATCCGTAGGGCTCAGTCCGGATCGGGTTTCAATTCAAGCCACGCTTCGGCTTCAGGCCGACTGCGAAACACTCGCATCTCGCCGTCGCCGGTGCCTTCGCGGAACCCCTGAAAGACGCGCGCCAGCCCATAGCCCGCATCGGTAGACGCAATCAACGCAACTCTGCGGGCTGACAGCAGTTGCCCCAATGCCTGCGCCGTCATCGCGAGTTCGGAGATCACCTTGCCGCCGAAACACGGTTTGGCGGATTCCGTGATGTCGACAATCGAGCGATCGCTCGTCCCGACGCGAGGGTCACGCTCTACCGCGGCGGCGTGTGCGTGAATTTCCGCTTCACTGAGCGGTCCGCCCACCGTCGTGACGACGAGCTTCCGACCTTCATCGATCCTGTACGTAATCGGCATTCCCTTTCCGTGGATGCTGCTTCGCGCACAATCAATGTGGGCACGAGGGCTATTAACAACGTCCACACCGCAAATAGATTAACGAACGCCGATCACTACCCTACAATCTCGCCCCTTTTTACCGCTGCTGTCCGCCGGTGCCTGCATTGCTCTCGAAGCTGCTGCCTCCGCAACAATTTTCCAAAGACAAAGTCGTCGATCGCTCGTTGCGGCATTCGATCTTCGATGGCATCACGTATTCGGTGATGACGGGCTCTGCCGAGAGTTATTTCTCGGCGTTTGCGATCCTGTTGAAGGCCACTACCGCGCAGATTGGTTTACTCGCATCGCTGCCGCCCCTGCTCGCTTCGTTCATGCAGTTGTTCTCCGCCTGGTTGGGCCGCCGTACCGGTCATCGCAGACAGATCATCGTATTCGGTGCGCTGGTGCAGGCGAGCACGCTGGTGCCGTTGACGTTGTTGCCGCTGTTGTTTCCCGACGACGCGGTGTTGCTGCTGCTGATCTCATCCATCGTGTACTACGCCGGCCCCAACCTCGGCTCCCCTCAGTGGAGCAGTTTGATGGGCGACATCGTTCCCGAAGCGCGGCGCGGCCGCTTCTTCGCGCTGCGCACGCAGCTGGCAAGCGTTGCGAGCTTCATGGCGCTGATCGCAGGCGGACTCATTCTCGAGTTCTTCGACTCGGTCGGCGTCACGTACTGGGGCTTCGTCGTGGTGTTCGCCATCGCGTCCATCGCGCGCTTCCAATCGGCCTATCACCTGTCGCAGATTCACGACCCGCCGGGACACGTCGCGTCGCTCGAGTCACCCTGGCACATCGATCTGTGGCGCGCGATCCGCTCCACCGATCTCGTGCCGTTCTCGCTGTTCTTCGCGAGCATGCAGTTCGCCGTGGGCATCGCTTCGCCGTTCTTCACGCTGTACATGCTGCGCGATCTGCACTTCAGTTACGTGCAGTTCATGACCAACTCCGCGGCGTCTGTTCTGCTGCAGTTCCTCACGCTGAACCGGTGGGGTCGCCTGAGCGACCTGTTCGGCAACCGGCTGATTCTGATCACCACCGGCGCGATCATTCCGATCATGCCGACGCTGTGGCTGTTCTCCACCAACTACTTCTATCTACTCGGCGTACAGTGCGTGAGCGGACTCGTGTGGGCCGGGTTCAGCCTCAGCGCGTCGAACTTCGTGTTCGACCTCACACCGCCGGAACGCCGCGCAACGCTGATGGCCGCGCACAACGTGCTGGCTGCGCTCGCAGTCTTCGTGGGCGCGGTGCTCGGCGGCTATCTCGGCACGCATCTTCCCAACGAGATCACTCTATTCGGCAACACGTTCAGCTGGCTCAGCGCGCTGTACGGCGTGTTCCTGCTTTCGGGCCTGATGCGCCTGGGCGTTGCGATCGGTTTTCTGCCGCGCCTGCGCGAAGTGAGACAGGTTCGGCCGATGTCGATGACGGGCCTGATCTTCCGCGTCACGCGGTTCGCGCCGGTGTCCGGTCTCATCTTCGAAATCGTCGGCACGCTGCGGCGGAAGAAATCGGACGACGACTGACCCGCGGGGTTGACAGCTTTTCGGTCGATTGAGACGTTCGTGTGGCGTCAGGGGCGCGTCTGGAACACCGCTGGCGGACACCGCCATCGCATTTCCGCATTGCGTCGCGACCCCCGCTGCTCCGTGGTGGTGAGCGCCGCTGCGGCACCCGAGTCCGGAATTGCCGGAGCGATCACCATCAAAGGCCGCTGCATCGTTCACGAGGACCAGCAGACCAAGGATTGGTTTTACGAAGCGCTCGCCCGCAAGTCGAACCCCACGAACGAAACCGGCGCGAAAGCGTTCGAACGGCGCCTCGATTCGCCGCTGCGCGTGATTCTCGAAGTGGTACCAGAGAAATGGATCACCTTCGACGCGGCGAAGTTCGCGGCCGACACCGCGGGGACGTTGCCCGACGATCAGAAAGGGCCGCCGTTGAGTTCCGATACGGAGCGGTTGCCGCGCGAACTGCGCAAGCGCGGGATCTCGCAATAGCACCGCGCCGCATCGCGATCACCAACCGCTGTCGTACCGTATCCTTTCGACCATCCCGTTCGTTAATGTCCGAAGACCCACGAGGTAACCGACATGACGGACTCCGACTCGAATCAGGCCTTCGCGGTTCTAGGCGACGTACGCGGCCCGTGGCGGCGTTATCTCGATGCCCTCGCGCCGCTGCGCCCATCCCTGCACCGCTACTGCTGCCGGCTGACCGGAAATGTCTGGGACGGCGAAGACCTGATGCAGGATGCGCTGCTGCGGGTGTTCGGATTGCTCGGCAAGATCGACGCCGATCTGGAACACCCCATGGCCTATTTCATCCGTACGGCCACGCACTTGTGGATCGATCAGCAGCGCAGGTTGGCGCGACACCGCGAATGGCAGGCGAGCGGCGGCGCCGCGCAGAACGAACAAGCCGGCGTAGAGCAGCGTGTGGAGTTGCGCCAGGCCGCAAGCGCCCTGCTCGGGCGGTTACCGCCGCGCGAACGCGCCGCGGTGTTGATGCGCGAGGTGCTCGATCTGTCGGCGAAGGATTCCGCGGCACTGCTGCAGATGTCCGAAGGCGCCGTGAAGTCTGCATTGCATCGCGGCCGCGAACGCCTGCAGGCCGAACGCACTGACGACGATACCCGGCCGGTGCCTTCGCCGGCTCTGGTGGACCGCTTCCTGCAGGCGCTCTCCACACAAGACATGGCCACGATGCAGGCGATCTGTTCGAGCGACCTGTCGGTGGAATTGGTCGGCGGTGCACGTATGGATACGTTCGAGCAGAGCAAAACGTTCTTCGGCCACGCGCACATGGTGTTCCCGCCGGAGTACGCGGAACTCGCCCGCCTCATGGTCATGGGAACGGATCCACACTGGCGCGCATGCGACTACAAGGGCGAACGCATCGTGCTCGGCTTCCGCACGTTCGACGGAATCGACGGCCTGAACGAAATCCATCGCATCGAAGAACTCGACG
>CAZLDA010000173.1:0-7608 GCA_964557875.1 uncultured Pseudomonadales bacterium
CGGACCGCGCCTCCGAAGCGGCGATTCGCGCCGAGATCCGTCGCGTCTACCCGACGCACGGCATTCGCGGCGAGGAGCACGGCTACGAGCAGGGAGACTCGCCCTTCACGTGGGTGATCGATCCGATCGACGGCACGCGCGCGTTCGTCACCGGCATGGTGCATTGGGGGGTGCTGATCGCGTTGTTCGACGGTGCGTCGCCGGTGCTCGGTGTGATGTATCAGCCGTTCACCGACGAGATGTTCACCGGCAACAACGACACTGCGCGTTATCGCCGGGGTGCGGTAGAGCGTACGTTGAAGGTTCGCGCCTGCTCGTCGGTTGCGCAGGCCGTGCTCGCATCGACGTCGCCTCAGGTTTTCGGTAGTGCCGAGGAGCAGGCGGGTTTCAGAGCACTGCGCCGGCGCGCCCAACTCACTCGTTGGGGCGGCGACTGTTATCAATACTGCATGCTGGCGATGGGTTACGTTGACGTCGCGGCGGAGGCGAGTCTCAAGCCATACGACGTGCAGGCGCTGATGCCGATCATCAAAGGCGCGGGCGGCATCGTTACCACGTGGGAGGGCGGCGATGCCTCGATGGGCGGTCGAGTGGTCGCATCGGGAGATGCGCGCGTGCACCGCGAAGCGTTGGCACTGTTGAACGATGGTATGAACGGAAAGCTGGACTAGGGGAGTAGGGCGATGGACTTTGGTATTGCACTCGCGACGTCGACTGAATCGTGGAAGGCGGTCAAGCGGGCAGAGGAACTCGGCTTCACTCACGCGTGGTTCTATGACACACAGTTGCTGAACCCGGATGTGTTCATCGGCATGACGCAAGCCGCGATGACGACGAAGCGCATCCGGTTGGGCACCGGCGTGTTGATTCCGTCGAACCGCATCGAGCCGGTTACGGCGAATTCGCTGGCGACGCTGAACAAGATCGCTCCGGGGCGCATCGATTTCGGTGTGGGCACCGGCTTCACCGGGCGGCGCACGATGGGCCTTGGCGCGATCACGCTCGCGCGGCTCGAAACCTACATCGAGCGAGTACAGGCGTTGTTGCGCGGCGAGACGATTTATTGGGATTTCGAAGGCGAAACACGCGCGATCCGGTTTCTGAATCCCGACTTCGGTCTCATCAACATCGATAGCCGCATTCCGTTGCACGTCTCTGCGTTCGGCCCGAAGGCGCGAGCGCTGACGGCAAAACTCGGCGCGGGTTGGGTCAACTTCGGCGCCGACGTGCAGCGTGCGGCCAAGGAACTCGACGACATGCGGGGCGCATGGCATGCCGCAGGCAGAACGGATCCGTTGTACAGCACGCAGTTCGCGCTCGGGTGCGTGTTGAAGAGCGGCGAGCCGGCCGATTCGGAGCGCGCCATCGCCCAAGCGGGGCCGTTGGTCACAGTGCTGTTCCACAATCTCGTCGAAACCACCTCGGCGGGATCGATGGCCGGCGTTCTGCCCGACGCAGTCAATTCGGCGCTCGAGCAATACCGGAAGGTGTACAACGGCTTCCAACCCGCGGACGCGCGTTACCTCATGAATCACCGCGGCCATCTGATGTTCATCAAGCCGGAGGAGCGGCCGTTGCTCACGGCATCACTGATCGAATCGTTCTCGTTCACCGGCACGCAGGATGTCCTGCTTGAACGGCTGCGCACGTTGAAAGCCGCCGGGTCTTCGCAGTTCACCATTCAACTGGTCGAAGGACCGGACGCGGCGCTCGAAGACTGGTCGAATCTGTTCGAGCGCGTGTAGTGTCCGAGCCAGTGTCGAAGCTGGATCAATACGCCCGGCTGACGCGCTCGCTGACGGCCTTGCTGGAAGGCGAGCACGATTGGATTGCCAATCTCTCCAACACCTCGGCGTTGCTGTTCGCCGAACTCGCCGACATCAACTGGGCCGGGTTCTATCTGCTGAAGGACGGAGAACTGGTGTTGGGACCGTTCCAAGGCAAACCTGCGTGCGTGCGAATCGCAATGGGCAAAGGCGTTTGCGGAACCGCTGCGCAACGACGCGAGAGCATCCTGGTGCCGAACGTGCATGAATTCGAAGGACATATCGCCTGTGACAGCGCGTCGAATTCGGAACTGGTCGTACCGCTGACGTCGGGTCTCGAGCTGCTGGGTGTGCTCGATCTGGATAGCCCACGTTTGGGACGGTTCGATGAAGAAGATCGCCGCGGCATGGAAAGGATCGCGCGTGTTGTCGGGGATCTGTACCCCCACGCGGTGTAAGGCGCCCTTCCGCTGAAGAGGTTTCAGCGGAAAGGCGCACGAGAGTCATAACGTTGTGCCGGTGATTTCGATTCGCTCGGCCACCTGTTCCATCACGAACGCCAGCGGCAGCTCCACCAGGGAGGCAACGGTGCCTTCCTTACGGAAACACCGCACGCTCCGGCGGTTCGCCTGCTTGGCGGCAACGAGGTACTGAATCCGTCCGAGCTGGAAACGACGCCCGCCGAGGTGCGAATGATGATTCGCTGGTCGGGCGTCGTCGTATCGGACGCGATCCGCGCTCGATGCCGCTGTTTGCCGGTCAGCGGCAGCGGCCTCGAGGGAATCGGGCACGCGATTGCGTGGATGCCACAGCGGAAGCGACATGTCGCGCACCTGCATCGGCATTTCGCTCACGCCAGCCATGTATTCCGCTTCGACGAGCACGCTGCGCACATCGAGCACGCTCGCTCTGGCGTAGTGCCTCAGAAAACTCAAGCTGCCGTTAGAGAGAAACAACACTGCCCGGATGACGCGTTTCGTACGAAAAACACTTGCTTGGAGCACTTCGTACACGGCCGTCAGATCGTCGGGGTTGAAGTGCCGATGAATGAACCAGGAAATGTCTTCTTCGAATTCGACTACCACGTTCGCCTCCCTGGAACATGCGCCGCAACGCGCTCACAGCGGTGTGCTACGCCGTTCGTTTTTGATGATGAGTGTGTCCGGACTTCTTTGTTGTTTTGGCGAGGAGAGTGGGGTGTCCCTTACCCCTTCGCCTGACGGTTATCCTCAACCGGCAGACAGGCTCGGTTGTAGAAACTGTGTAACCATTTGGAAACAGAAGTGTTCGATCGTGATCCACGACCGAGAAGCGATCAGGAAACCGGAACGGTCGCGGACGAGTGGGGCGAGCGGAGGGCGTTCCGCTATCTAAGTCGCAGCAGCATGTGGGTCTCGGCGTAGTCCACGCCGTCTACCTTCAACGCGGCGGGTTCCGTTCCCCACGCTTCGAAACCCAACGAGCGATATAAGGCGAGAGCCGCAACGTTCTCCGACGTTACCGACAACAGCACGTGTTCGAGACCAGGGAGGTCGTGCGCACGATCGACCATCGTTGCGAGCAAGCGTCTTCCAAGGCCGCGGCTGCGTTGGGTTGGTGTTACGTACACGCCCCAGATCGAGCCGATGTGCTGACGTTTCGGCGCAGTTTCGCGGACGAACCCGCCGATGCCGATGAGCTGCTCGCCGTCCCACGCGCCGAGCACGTAGTTCTCCGGCGAGCCGGTCAATCGATCGCGATATTTGTCGGCCTTCGCGCTCGCTTCCACTTCGTAACTCGAACCGAAGGCCGTCGGCTCGGTGCGGAGCGCTTCCAGGCGCAGCCGCCGGTAGCGATCGAGATCGCCGTTGCCGAGCAGCCTCAGTTCGATCGTGCTCACATCGCGTCGACCAGGTTGCGCAACTTGTCGCAGTAGCTCACGCGGTCTTTCAGCGTCTTGCCTACGAAACCCACGTTCAGCGCGTTCACACCTGCTTCCTTCAGTGCGGCGAGCCGGTCGCGCACGAAACCTTCTGGTCCGATCAGCGAAGTGGCATCGATGTACGATTGCGGAATGGCGGCTTCTGCTGCGTCCTTCTTGCCGGCGAGATAGAGGTCTTGAATGATCTTGGCGTCTTTTTCGTAGCCGTACTTCGAGAACGTATCGTTGTAGAAGTTCTTCGAGCGCGCGCCCATGCCGCCGATGTACAGCGCCATGCCGGGCCGGCCGAGGTTGCGCAGGTCTTCGAGACCTTCGCCGATCGCAACGCCACCGCCAGCGAATATCTCGAGGGGCGCGCGGCTTGGATCACGTTTCGCGGCACCGGCTCGGAGTGCTTTACCCCACACCGCATCGGCACCCTCTGCCATATAAAACGCGGGCAACCACGCGTCGGCGAGTTCGGCGGTGAGTTCCACGCGTGTCGCGCCGAGCGCGGCGACCGCAATCGGAATCTCTTCGCGTACCGGGTGGTTGATCAGCTTCAGCGGCTTGCCGAGACCGGTGCCGCGGTTCTGCGGCAGCGGAATCTGGAAATGTTTGCCGTCGTACTGCACCTTCTCGCGCCGCCACACCATGCGGCAGATTTCGATGATTTCGCGAATCGTCTGCGTCGGTGAGTCGTAAGGCACGCCGTGAAATCCTTCGATCACCTGCGGGCCCGAAGCTCCGAGGCCGAGCATGCAACGCCCGTCGGAGAGGTAGTCGATGCCGGCAGCAGTCATTGCGAGCAGTGACGGCGTGCGTGTGTAGATCGGCAGAATGCCCGACGCGATAGTGACTCGCTGCGTGCTTGCGGCGATGTAACCCATCGCGCTCGGCGCATCGAACGAATAAGCCTCCGGCACCCACACCATGTCGAGGCCGGCCTTCTCCAGTTCCTGAACTTCCTTCACGGCCTCTTTCATGCCGTTCGAATAACTGAGCAGTGTCGAGATACGCATGCGAAATGACTCCCTTTGAGAATTTCTGTGTCTTATGAGGTGACGGACGTTCGTCGATCGGCCAACGAGCACAAGGTGTCGATCAGCAATTGGCGCTCCACGGCTTTTACCTTGTGCTCGAGCGTTTCCGGCGTTTCGCCTTCCGCCACCGATACACGCCGCTGCGCGACGACCGGACCAGTGTCGTAGTCGCCGGCTACCCAATGCACGGTCGCGCCGCTTTCGCTATCCCCGTTTGCGATCACCGCGTCGTGTACACGCCGGCCGTAGAAGCCGCTGCCGCCGTATTTCGGCAACAGCGAAGGATGCGTGTTGATCATGCGATTCGCGAAGCGTCCGAGGGTAATCGGCCCCAATCGTTTCATGTAACCGACCAGCACCACGAGATCGACGTTTGCCCGCGCCAATGTATCGGCAATCGCGCGATCGAGCGCATCGGGTTCCGCATGAGTTGCAGAGGAGAGATGCGCCGTCGGCACACCGGCATCGCGAGCACGCCGGAGTGCGCCAGAATCGCTGTTGTTGCTGATGACCACGCTGATGCGTGCGCATAGGCGCGCGTCGCCGCACGCATCGAGAATCTCTTGAAGCAGTGAACCTTCGTGCGAGGCGAGCACGCCGATGCTCAGCGTGGGTGTGCGACTCGCGCTGGCCCGCATCACGCTGCCTTCGGTGCCACTTTGTAGATGGCGGTGTGCATGGCTTCCACCGCCGGCGCGCCGTCGACCAGGAACGCGAGATACAGCTTGATGAACTCGTGGCCCTTGCGTTCCCACTTCTCGATCGGAATGGCACGCACTTCCACTGCATCGCTCACCTTCAGCACGCGGCGGAATGTCATCTCCGTGCCCACGTGAATCCACGCCGGCAGGATGAAGCGCCGCACCAGCATCTGATTGCACCAGTGCTGAATCAGGTGCGGATGCACGACGCCGTCGCGATACACCGGTAAGTCGTCCGACAACTCGTCGGTGTATTTGCGGTTTTCTTCGACGCTCGGCGTCCAGGCCACTGAAGTGAACGGTGCATCCACTTCGATCTCGTTCCATTCGATTTCTATCCGTGGCGCACGAACCTTGGCTCCCGCGATCTGTGCACGCGGATCGACCGGCGGCAGCACTGGGGGCAACTCCACCATGACCTGCGCGAGCAACACCTGCGCCGCGTTGTAGCACTCGACGAGATATGTGTGCTCGCTGGTCTTCGTCAGCGGCACCGAAAGACGGTCGCCGTTGTACGCCGGTTTCAGCAGCCGCAATGCAACGCGGCTGTGGCCGAGCCAGCCCACACCCAATTCGCTCGTCAGCGGATACGTCATGTGGCCGAATACCGCGACGCCGGGAACCAGCGCGCCGGTAAACCCGTACGCGCGCGCTACGTCGTCGCTGTGAATGCGGTTCTCGTGCGCTTGCGAATGATTGATCGCGACCGGTTGATGTAGCGGCATCGGAATCTCCTGCGGGCACGCATCGTATCGCCATCGCCTGCGCGAAGCACCGACGCCGGCGACAGATGTGGGCTCAAGGTAAATCAGGATTGTCAGGCCCAACCGCATTCGCTAGTCTGGCCCGCCTTTGTTGCACTGCACCGCACCGGTGCGCGCGCAAAGCCTGCCGTACCACAGCGGACGATCAAGCATAGAAGAGGGATGACTGCATGCGCATCGGCGTGCCCAGAGAAACGTGGCCGGGTGAACTGCGCGCGGCGCTGGTTCCGGCCGGCGTCAAAAAGCTCGTCGGTCTTGGCTTCTCGATCACCGTCGAAACGGGTTTGGGCATCGGCGCTCGGATTTCTGACGACGAGTACCGCACGGCCGGCGCCACCGTGGTCCCCGATGCTCGGGCCGCCACATCCGGTGCCGAGGTGGTGGTTCGGGTGCGCAAGCCTGCGGATGCGGACCTCGCCCATCTGGCGAGCGGCGTTATCCACATCAGCTTCCTCGATCCGTTCAACGAGAAGGCCCTGGTCGCAAGCCTCGCTTCGCGCGGCATCACCGGCATTTCGATGGAAATGGTGCCGCGCAGTACCCGCGCGCAGAAGATGGATGCGCTGTCGTCGCAGGCGAACCTGGCCGGCTACGTGACCGTGATTCTGGCCGCCACGTACAGCCCGAAGATGCTGCCGATGATGATGACCCCAGCCGGCACGATTCAGCCGTGTCGCGTGTTTGTGATCGGCGCCGGCGTTGCAGGGCTGCAAGCCATCGCCACTGCCAAGCGGTTGGGTGCGCGAATCGAAGCATTCGACACGCGCCCGGTGGTTGCCGAGCAGGTGCAATCGCTCGGTGCGAAGTTCGTGCAGATCGACCTCGGTAATACCGGGCAAACCGATCAGGGTTACGCGCGTGAACTGACGCCGGAGCAACTCGAACTGCAACGGCTCGGCATGAAAAAGGTGGTCAGCCAATCCGACATCGTGATCACCACCGCGCAGGTTTTCGGCCGCCCGGCACCACGCATCGTTACACGCGACATGGTGGAAGCGATGAAACCCGGCAGCGTCGTCGTCGACATGGCGATTGAATCCGGCGGCAACGTCGAAGGCGCCGTTGTGAACGAAGTGATGGACATCAACGGTGTGCTCGTCGTCGGCCTCGGCAACCTGCCGTCGCGTGTCAGCCGCAATGCCAGCGAGATGTACTCGAGCAACATCGTGAATCTGTTGGACGAGTTCTGGAACAAAGAAGCGAAGGAACTGCGTCTCGATCCGGCCGACGACATCATCAAGGGCTGCGTCATCACGCGCGGCGGTGAAATCGTCAACGAGACGATCAAAAAGCTCTAAGGGTTTTTCCGATGCGCCTGCATATCGTCGACGTGTTCGCGGAGACGCGCTATGCCGGTAATCAGCTGGCAGTGGTGCGCGACTGTGCGGGGTTGTCAGCCGAGACGATGCAGACGATCGCGCGCGAGATGAATTT
>CAZLDA010000174.1:0-7543 GCA_964557875.1 uncultured Pseudomonadales bacterium
GCTCGCGAGGCACGTCGACTTCCTCGCGGTCGGTTCGAACGACCTCACGCAATACATGCTGGCGGTGGACCGCAACAATCCGCGCGTCGCATCGCTGTATCGCGATCTGCATCCGGCGGTGCTGATGGCGCTGCGCGAAGTTGCGACGGCGGGCCACGCCGAGGGTAAGGGCGTCGGCATCTGCGGCGAACTCGCCGGCACGCCATTCGGTGCGGTGTTGTGTCTTGCGATGGGATACGACGTGTTGTCGATGAACTCTACGAACCTGCCCCGTGTGAAATGGGTGATCCGCAACATCTCGATGACACAGGCGCGCCGCTGGCTTGTTAGCGTCTTGCGCATGAGCCAGGCGGAAGAGATCGAGGAATTCATGCGCGAAGCTCTTATAGAGGCCGGCCTCGGTCGCGTGGTACCCACCTACGACGGCACGCCAACGGCCTGAACCCAACGGCCTGGACAAGGGGCGTGGCGATGCTGTCGCTGAGTCAGCTCATCTACGGAGTGAACGATCTCGAAGCGGCGACGCTTCGGTTCCGTGCATTGGGTTTCGACGTGCTCGACGGCGGCGTGCATCCCGGAGTGGGAACGGCAAACCGCGTGATTCCGCTGGGTACCCAATACATCGAATTGCTCGGCGTGGTCGCTGCCGATCTCGCGCGCGAGAGCGAATACGGACGTTCGTTGTTGGCCGCCATTGCGGATGGAGATCGGCTGGTACGCTGGTCGTTACGCACGGACGCCATCGAAGAAGTCGCTGCGCGGTTGGATCTGAGGGTAGAGCCGCGCAAGCGCGTGCGTCCGGATGGCGTGTTGTTGACGTGGCGCGCCGCGGGTCTGTCGTTGGCGCTTGCTGATTCGACGACGCCGTTCTTCATGCAGTGGGATCGCGACGAACAGTATCCGGGACTGATGCCGGCGAAGCACACGAATGGCGCGCGGGCAGTAACGAAGCTCTCGATTGCGCCGCGGGACGCGGGGCATTTGCAGCGATGGACCGAAGGTGCGGACGCGCCGTTGCATCTGCTCGCGGATCACGCGCCGGGTCTCGTGAGCATCGATGTGCAGACCGATGCCGGAGTGTTGACTCTGCGCGGGTGAGCGAGTCGCGTTCGGGCTACAGCCCCGCCGGCGGTGAGTACACGAAGCCTGCGTTCAGCGCATCCAACACCGCGGCGTCCCGGCCGTAGACGTCGCGCATGAAGGTGAACTCGCGGCCTTCGTCGAACGCGATTGCCGTCAGGTAGAGGATCAACACCGGCACCGGTCGCTGCAACGAGATCGTCTGCGTCTTTTCGCTTTTGAGTACGCGCTCGACTTCCGCAGGCGTCCACTTCGGATCGCCGCGCAACAGAATCTCCGCGAGTTCGAACGGGTGTTCCACGCGGATGCAACCCGAGCTGAACGCGCGCTCATCGCGATTGAACAGTTCGCGCGACGGCGTGTCGTGCAGAAACACGAAGTGTTCGTTGGGAAACATGAATTTGATACGGCCGAGTGCGTTCGTTGGGCCCGGGCGCTGGCGCAGCATGTAAGGGAAATTCTTCGCAGTGATGTTGCTCCAGTCGATCGTCGAAGGATCGACGCGGCGGCCGTTGCGTTCGATCACGTCCATACGTTGCTTGTCGAGATAAGCGCGGTCGCGTTTGATCGCCGGCAACGAATCGTTGCGCAGTATGGTCGGCGGCACGGTCCAATCCGGATTGACCACCAGATACGTCATGTCGGCACGGAAGATCGGGGTTGCGCGATACGGCTTTCCCACCATCGCGCGCGCCGACCATTCGACACGATCGTCGTTGAAGTAGTACACCTGATAACCGGCGATGTTCACCGCGACGAAGCGCGGCGTGCGTTCCACCAGTACCCAGCGCAACCGTTCGAGGTTCACCCGAAGCCGGTCGACCAGCGCGGATGCGGAAACGTTGATCTCGGCCAGCGTCTGCGGACCAACGACGCCGTCCGAACCGAGCCCGTGACGCTTCTGAAACTCGCGCACTGCGTTCGCGAGCCCCTCATCGAACGTGTTGGGGTCACTTGGGGCAGGCGCTACGAAACCCTCGGCGGCGAGGCGTTGCCGCAGCGCGTCCACACGCACATCGACGCTGCCGGCTTTCAACGTGGCGCCTGCGGGAACTTCCTTCCAACCGCCGGCGTCGACAAAGCCGCGGTAACGTGTGAGCACCTGTCGCAAGGCGTCGTACATTGCACCGTGGCCCGCCTCAGTATCGATCTGCGCGGCGAGATCCGTGGCGGCGATGATGCGTTCGAGCGCTGCATAGGGACCGGCTGCCGAAACCGAGCGAGCATAGTTCCAGGACGAATCGAGCTCGTGCGGGTCTACCTTGCCGAAGCGGTTGTGATACGCGTATCGCAGTAGTGCCTCGGTCAATTCGAAGTCGGCGTCGACGCGCGCGATGCCGCTGAGGGACGATAGTGGCGGCAACGCGACGAGTGAGTCTTCGAGGTAGTCGGCGGGGGCGAGACCCTGGGTGTCGGCCATGCCGACCACTTCGATGAACGACTTCGCGCGGGCATCGTCCCACGCGAGCGCGAAGCCGCGTTGCTGATAGAAGCGTTGCAGAACGTTCGGCGCGGCGAAGCTGGTGGGAGTGCTGTTTCCCGTCGCAATCTGTTCGAGTCGTTGGGCGACTTCGTCGGCGCCGGGGTCGGCGGCAGCGGTGGCTGCAGCCAAAACCAGTGCGGCGCGGCACAAAATTCGTAGAAAGTGGCTCAAGCGGACGATTGGCGATGTGCCATGGGTGCGGGTCGATCGGGTAGCATGTTCGCTCGTTGACGGCAGCGGACGGGTCGATATGAAGTGGGTGTTGTTGGTCATCGGCATGGGTCTCGGCGTAACGGGTACGTCGCATGACGCACGGAGCCTGAGCTTTTATCACACACATACCGGCAAGGCGCTGTCCGTCGTGTACTACGAGAACGGCCGGTACGTGCCGGGCGCTCTCGATGAGATCAACGATTTCCTGAAAGACTTCCGCAACGGCGACGAACGCAGCATGGACCCTGCGCTGTTCGACGTGCTGTTCGACATCAAGCTGAAAACGGGTACACGCGCGCCGTTTCAGGTGATCTCCGCGTATCGCTCACCGGCAACCAATCAGATGCTGCGCGACAACTCGACGGGCGTTGCGAAGGACAGCATGCATCTGCGCGGCCAGGCGATCGACGTGCGGCTCGCCGACGTTCCGCTCGAGAAGCTGCGCGGCGTCGCGCTCGAGTTGCAGAAAGGTGGCGTCGGTTTCTATCCAGAGTCGCAGTTCGTGCACGTGGACACCGGACGAGTTCGTTGGTGGTGATCGCAGCACTCCATTCGTCCCTGAAATCCGACTTGCTGTTCGCAACGCGCCTCGACTTCAGCTGAGGCGTTCGATCAATTCCGCATGACCCTTCTCGCGCGCGAAATCCGCTGCGGTGTTCCCGTTCGGATGTTTACGCGTTTTGTCGGCGCCGGCTGCGAGCAGCACGTCTACCGCGTCGACATAGCCGTTGGACGCGGCTTCCATCAACGGCGTATATCCGTGCTTCGGCGTGACGTTGGGGTCGCCGGTGGCCTCCACCAGTTTTGCCAGTGCAGCCTTGCCCAGGCTGCCGCCCGCGCATGCGGCGTGAATCGCCAGATTCGTTTCGAAGGCGCGCGCCCATTGCCGCGCATCGGCACCGAGTTCGAGCAGGCGGATCGCGGCGGCATCGCGGCCGAGGTATGCGGCCAGATGCAGGGCCGTCCAGCCGTCGGCCGACAGCGACTGGATTGTCCACGGCGCCTGTCCGAGCAGTTCTTCGATGCGAGGCACGTCACCGGCTGCCGCCGCCTCCTGCAGCGTGAGACCGCCGCGTTCGTGTAACACCTCAACGCAGTTCGTTTTGCCGCGGTAGAGCGAATACAGGAACAGTGTTTCGCCGGTATCGGAGCGCACGCGATGTGTCGGCACATCGCCCAACTCGCTCAGTAGTGCGACGGCGTCGTCGCGATCGGCCAGTGCAAACACGTTCTTGAAGTTGATCATGACGTCGCTCCAACGGTGCGGGACGCCTCAAGTTAATCAGTCGCACCACGCGTCGGCCACCTTCAGCATCTCGCGGCCTTCGTCGGCCCAACCCAGCTGCATCAGATAGAGGCCGGTCGACATCCGTTCCATGAAGCCCCACTGCCAGATCGGCTCGGGCGCGATGCCGGTCAAGCGAGCGAGATACTCGCAACGCTGACGACCGAGTACGAGTGGATCGCCTGCGAGCAACTCGCTGCTCCAATCGCGCATCATCGCGGCGAGATCGAGCGCTGGCTCCGCGCGCACGCCGTCCGGGTCAACGAACTTGAATGACGAGTGGTCCGCGGGCTTCGCGCCGACGATCTGCAGAGTGTTCTGGCTGTGCGCATCGGCATGCACCAGCACGGAGTCGGCAGGATCGTATGCACGTGCTCTTGCGTCCGCGAAGGCGCGTGCGCACTCGACGGCGCGCTCGCTGCACGGCCTTCCGAGTTCGTGCCACGCGGCGCCGATCATCTCCGAGAGGCTGTGCGCCTTCTCGGCGCCGGTCGTCAGCTCAAAATCGGGCGGCACGTTTACCCACGCGCGTTGCAACGTCGTGCAAATCGCGTGCATCTGGTCGTGGATCGGCCAGTTCAGTTGCGACAATTGTGGACCGAGCCGTTCCTGCAACATCACGCGACGCTCGGTGTCGTGCCGCAACACCTTCACGTAGCCGCGACCGTCGGCGAGCAACAGCGTGCGTACCTCTTGTTCGAATCCGGTGGGTCCGGGGACACCGACCTTGACGATGACGGCGTCGCCCTCTGCAGTTGTCGCGTGAGCCACCAGCGCTTCCGAACCGCCCTTCAATGTCGCGCCGAGAGTGAGTTGCCAGTCGCGCTCGAGGTCGCGCACGAATTCGGGGAGTTGGCTCAGCCAGCGCGCGCCCTCCGCGCCGACATAGACGAGCTTGTTTTGCACCTCGGCAGAAAGGTCGAAGGAGCGCGCTTTCATGCGTTCAGCTTATCGTCAGCGTTGCCTGGATTCGCTCCATTGCAACGCCGTTGGGGCCAAAAGTCTGTTCAGCAAACTGTATGTGTGTGGCGCCGATGGTAACGGCGGAGCACGCGCGTGTTCCGTATTCCTCGCCGCGGATGAAGATCGGCGCCACGCGACGTTCAAATGCCAGATCGTTACCGCGTTGCGGCAACAGTTCGTCGCTTGGAACGCGCGTATCGGCCAGCAGCTTCATCAGATCGTCAGGCGAGTAGTCTGCGCTAACGATGTTCCGCAAGCCTTGCGTGCCGGCGGTGACTTTCGGCCAGAGCGTGCCGTCGAGATGCGTGTTCGACAGTCCGTGCACACCGGGTTCGAGTGCACGCGGGTGAGAATTGCGATTCGACGTGTAGATCAGATCGGTGCCGTCCCATAGCAACAAACTGAAACCGCGGTAGCCATTGTCGTCGATCGAGTCGGCATAGCTGCGCGCGTCGATCGTGCCGCGCAGGAAATTCGCGGTGAGATCACCGCGGGAGCCGGGCGGGAGCGGGCCATCGGGCGTTTCGGCGAAGTTGGTCACCGCGGCGAAGCGGCCGCTCGTCGACACGCCGAGCCATGTACCGCCCGCGCTCAAGTCGCGGCCCGCGAACACGTGTGGCGCATCGTCCCAACGGTGTGCCAATGCCGCCGGACGTGCGTAGAATTCGTCGCGGTTCGCCGCAACGATCAACGGGGCGTCGGCGCGCACCCGGTATGCGAACAGAATCAGGCACATGCCCGTGGACGTCTGGAAAAACGGACCGGGAGTTTAGCAGGCACACGCTCGTTTCGTTGCCGGTACGTCATCTCTCGAACACGCGGAGCGGCTTTTGCATTATCCCCACATCGACCCGGTGCTCATCGGCTACGGACCCGTCGCGATCCGTTGGTACGGACTCGCCTATCTTGCGGCGTTCGGAATGGCGTGGTGGCTCGGCAACAGACGCGCGCGCACGGTAAACACCGACTGGACCGCGCAACAGATTTCCGACGTCGTGTTCTACGGCGCGGTGGGTGCGGTGCTTGGCGGACGTATCGGCTACGTCTTCTTTTACGGCTTCAAACCGTTCATGGCCGATCCGGCCTGGCTGTTCAGGATCTGGGACGGCGGCATGTCGTTTCACGGCGGCTTCATCGGCGTGATGGTGGCGCTGATATGGTTCGCACGTTCGACGCACCGCACCTTCCTGCAGGTCAGCGACTTCGTGGTGCCGTTGGTACCGCTTGGTCTCGGTTTCGGACGGCTCGGCAATTTCGCGAACACGGAACTGCCGGGGCGCATGACGGAATCGGTGTTCGGTGTGATCTACCCGTGCAGCGCCGATGCGATTCGTTCGATCAATCCGCTGTGCACCGGTGCATGGGAAGACTTCGCACGGCATCCGTCACCGCTGTATCAAGCGTTCGCCGAAGGCGTCGTGCTGTTCGTCATCGTCTGGCTGTTCTCGTCGAAGCCGCGGCCCACCGGCGCGGTGTCGGGTGTGTTCGCGCTGAGCTATGGATTGCTGCGCATCGCTACGGAGTTCTTCCGCGAACCCGATGCGCAGCTCGGCTTCATCGCGTTGGACTGGCTCACAATGGGCCAGCTGCTGTCGATCCTGATGGTGCTCTTTGGTATCGTCCTGATTGCACTGAGCCGGAAGCGCGCGTGAAGCAATATCTCGATCTGATGCGGCACATCCGCGAACACGGCGTCGCACGCGACGACCGCACCGGCACCGGCACGCTGAGCGTTTTCGGCCATCAGATGCGCTTCGACCTGAGCGAAGGCTTCCCGCTCGTCACCACGAAAAAGGTCTTTCTGAAGGGCATCATCCACGAGTTGCTGTGGTTCGTTGCCGGTAGCACGAACGTGCAATACCTGCAGGATCACGGCGTGCACATCTGGGACGACTGGGCCGACGAACAAGGAGATCTCGGACCGGTGTACGGATCGCAATGGCGTTCGTGGCCCGCGCCCGACGGCAGCACCATCGATCAGATCGGCAAAGTGATCGAGCAGATCAAGACGAATCCGAATTCGCGGCGGCTGATCGTTTCGGCGTGGAACGTCGCGGAAGTGGAGAAGATGGCACTGCCGCCGTGCCACATGCTGTTTCAGTTCTATGTAGCGAACGGACGCCTGTCGTGCCAGCTCTATCAGCGCAGCGCCGATGTGTTTCTCGGCGTGCAGTTCAACATCGCCTCGTATGCGTTGCTTACCATGATGATCGCGCAGGTCACCGGGTTGAAGGCCGGCGACTTCGTCCACACGCTGGGCGATGCGCACCTTTATTTGAATCATGTCGAGCAGGCCGACGAGCAGTTGTCCCGCACGCCGTATCCGTTACCGCAGATGCAACTGAACCCCGCCGTTCACGACATCCTCGATTTCAAATACGAGGACTTCAAACTGCTGAACTACAAGAGCCACGCCGCCATCAAGGCGCCGATCGCGGTCTGACCATGCGTGTGTCACTGATCTGGGCGATGACGCGTAATCGCGTCATCGGGCGTGATAACGCATTGCCATGGCGGCT
>CAZLDA010000175.1:0-3020 GCA_964557875.1 uncultured Pseudomonadales bacterium
GGCAGAAGATGCTGATCGAGCGCGGCTACACCGCTCGAACGATTCCGAAGCAGTATGGCGGCTACGGCGGCGATGCCGACATCATCAAGTCGCGGATCATCGCGGAGGAGTTCGCGGCGGCGCAGGTGCCGGGCGGCCTCGGCGGCCAGGGCATTTCGATGCTGGTGCCGACGCTGCTCGAGATGGGCACCGAAGAACAGAAGCGAGAGTTCGTGGGGCCGACGCTGCGCGGCGAAATGATCTGGTGCCAGGGTTACTCCGAACCGGGCGCCGGCAGCGACCTCGCCAGCCTGCGCACGCGCGCCGAACTCGACGGCGACGAGTGGGTGGTGAACGGTCAGAAGATCTGGACCAGCACCGCGCAACATGCCGACTGGATCTTCTGTCTGGTGCGCACCGAACCGAATGCGCCGAAACATCAGGGGATCAGCTTCCTCTTGTTCTCGATGAAGACGCCCGGCATCGAAGTGCGGCCGTTGAAGACCATGACGGGCGATGCGACCTTCAACGAAGTGTTCTTCACCGACGTGCGCGTGCCGAAAGGACAGATTGTCGGCCGCCGCGGCGAAGGCTGGCTGGTGGCGAATTCGATTCTACGCCACGAGCGCAGCTCACTCGGCGATCCGAACGCGATGCTGACGCGGCTGAACGCACTCACCGAACTGATGAAGACCGAAACGCTCGACGGACGTCGCCTCATCGACAACCCCGTGTATCGCGACCGGCTGATGAAGATTCAGGGCGAAGTGACGGCGATGCGTTTGAACGATCTGCGTCTGTTGTCGGCGAAACTGAACAACAAGAACGCGATGCTGGCCGGCATGATCGTCAAACTGAAGGGCACCGAACTGCGCCACGACCTCGAGTCGCTCGGCATCGACGTGCTCGGCGAAATCGGCGCGCTGTATGGCGATTCACCGTATCTGAAGGATCACGGCATGTATCAGTACCACTACATGTTCTATCTCGGCCTGATCATCGGCGGCGGCACGTCGCAGATTCAGAAGAACATCATCAGCGAACGCGGTCTCGGCATGCCGAAAGAACCGAAATTCAGTAAGGAAGCCTGATCGTGGAATTCGGACTCTCGCAAGAACAGGAATTCCTCCGCGACTCGTTGACGCGTTTCCTCGCCGACAACGCGGGTCTCGCCCGCGCGCGCCGCTACGCCGATGGCGGCGAACGCCGCGCGCAGGATCTGTGGGACGGTCTCGTCGCGCTTGGCGTGCCGGGTCTCGTCGTTCCCGAAGTGCACGGCGGTGTCGGCCTCACGACGCTCGATGCGGCAACCGTTGCACAAGCGCTCGGCGCCGCGGTTGCGCCGGTGCCGTTCATCGCTACGTCCGTGATGGTGCCGCGAGCACTCGTCAACGCCGGCAGCGCCGACCAGCAATCCGAATGGCTGCCGCGCATTGCTGCGGGCGAAACCATTGTTGGCGTCGCCGTATCGGAAGCCGCGAGCGGCGCGCGCGAGGGCGCCAAGGTGACTGCAAGCGCCGACAAGCTGTCCGGCAAAACGCTGTTCGTTTTCGATTTCGAAGCCGACGCCTATCTCGTGTCCGACGATCGCCGTCGTCTCTATCTGATCGACGGCAAGGCCAAAGGACTGACGCGCCGCGACCTCGAGACCGTCGACGCAACGCGACGCATCGGGGAGCTCGTGCTCGACGGCGTTCAGTCGCAACTCTTGCCGGGCAGCGACGACGCCGAAGTGCTCGCCGACGTACTCGACGTCGGCCGTGTACTACTCGCCGCAGACACCCTCGGCGCGGCGCAGAATATGCTCGATCAGGCGGTCGCCTACTCGCTTACGCGCGAACAGTTCAACCGGCCGATCGGCTCGGTCCAGGCGGTCAAACACATGTGCGCCGAGATGGCCGCCGGACTCGAGCCGTGCCAGTCGCTGGTGTGGTATGCCGCTCATGCCGTCGATTCGATCCCGAGCGAAGCGCGCGTCACCGCCTGTCACGCCAAAGCGCACGTCGCCGAGGTAGGCAAGTTCGTCGCGAAGACCGCTACCGAAGTGCACGGCGGGATGGGATTCACCGACCTGCTCGGCCTGCACTACTGGTTCAAGCGCATCGGCCTCAATCGCCAACTGCTCGGAAGCCCGGAACGGCTGCGCGAGGAAGCGGCTCGTGTGCAGGAGCTGATCGACTGACGATCGTCTGATGCGTTTGGGGGGCCACGGGGCGGGCTCATTGAATTCACATCGGATGCCCCCACGATTGGGAAATCGTCCACTTTGGCAGGCAATTCATGACCGATACGGTTCAGACGCTTCCAGTCCTTCCGCTGAAGAACACCGTGGTGTTCCCGGAGCTGGTCGTGCCGCTTGCAGTCGGCAGGCCGAAATCGCTGGCCGCCGTGAAGGCTTCGTCGGAGCACGGTCAGCAGCTGCTGACGGTTGCTCAACGCGATGCCGAGCAAGACGCGCCCGATCGCAGCGGAATCCACGACATTGGCACGCTCGTGACCATCAAGCGCGTCGAACGTCGCGATGGCGGTGCAAACGTCATCGTGCAGGGCATTCAGCGCGTTCGCGTCCTGGCGGAACAGAGCAGCGACCCTCACCTCGAGGTGACGTTCCGCGCGCTGCCGAATCTGCACATCGACGAGCACGACCCCGACCGGCCGCGGGTAGAGGCGCTCGTTCTCGAAAACCTCGAACTGGCGCGCGCCATCGCACAACTGTTCGACGCAGAGAACGGCCTGCAGGTGTTTCAACAGCTGATTGGTTCGATCGCCGACCCGATTGTGCAGATGTATCGCATCGCCTCGCTCGCGAACCTCGACATCGAGAAAGAGCAGGAAGTGCTTGCCGCGCCGACCACGCTCGCGCTCATGGAGAAGGTGCACGACATTCTGCTGCACGAGAAGAACGTCAACGAAGTGCGTCGCGAAATCGCTGAGACCGCGAAGCACGACATCGACAAACAGCAACGCGAACACCTGTTGCGCCAGCAGAAGCGCGCCATTGAGCAGGCGTTGGGCGAAGAAGGCGGCGGCAGCGAAGAAAC
>CAZLDA010000175.1:3030-7539 GCA_964557875.1 uncultured Pseudomonadales bacterium
ACCGCGGAACTGCGCGAGCAGCTTGCAAAGGCCAACCTGCCCGAAGCGGTGCAGAAGGAAGTCGATCGCGAGCTGAAGCGGCTCGGCCGGATGTCGGAAAACGCGGCCGACTATCAGGTCGCGCGCAGCTATCTCGAGTTGATCGCCGAACTGCCGTGGCACAACCGCACGGAAGACGCGCTCGACCTGAAGCACGCGCAGGAAGTGCTCGATGTAGACCACTACGGGCTCGAAGACGTGAAAGATCGCATCCTCGAGAGCCTTGCGGTGATGCAGCTCAACAAAGAGGCCAAAGCGCCGATCATCTGCCTCGTCGGTCCTCCCGGCGTCGGCAAGACCTCGCTCGGGCAATCGATCGCCCGCGCGATGGGGCGAAAGTTCGAGCGGCTGTCGCTCGGCGGTCTGCACGACGAAGCCGAGCTGCGCGGTCACCGTCGCACCTACATCGGTGCAATGCCCGGCCGCCTCATTCAGGCGGTGCGGCGTGCAGGTGTCAGCAATCCGCTGTTGATGCTCGACGAAATCGACAAGTTGGGTCGCGATTTCCGCGGCGACCCGGCGGCGGCGCTGATGGAAATTCTCGACCCGGCGCAGAACAAGGAATTCAGGGACAACTACCTGAACCTGCCGTTCGACTTGTCGAAAGTGTTCTTCATCACCACGGCGAATACGCTCGAGGGTATTCCGCGGCCGTTGCTCGACCGTATGGAGGTGATGGACCTCAGCGGCTACAGCGACCGGGAGAAGCGCGAGATCGCCCGACGTTATCTGATTCCGCGACAAGTCGCGGAAACGGGTCTCGACGCTACGCAGCTCGACATTCCCGACGACGTGCTGACGTTGGTGATCCGTCGCTACACGCGCGAAGCGGGTGTGCGGGAACTCGAGCGCGTCATCGGACGCCTCGCGCGCAAGCGCGCTCGTCAGGTGCTCGAGAAGCACAACGGCGAACCGTTACCGCCGATCACCGCAGAACGGCTGACGAACCTGATCGGGCCGATGCGCTTCCAGTCGGATAAGGGCCGTGAATCGTTGCCGGCCGGTGTTGCTGCGGGCCTCGCCTGGACCGAAGCGGGCGGCGACGTGCTGTACATCGAGGCGATCCTGACGCATCGCGACGAACGCGTAATGCTGACGGGCCAACTCGGCAACGTGATGCAGGAGTCGGCGAAAGCCGCACGCAGCTACATCTGGGCGGCGGCCGACAAACTCGGTATCGATCGCAAGCGCATCGAGAAGCGCGGCGTGCACATTCACGTACCCGCGGGCGCAGTGCCGAAAGACGGTCCGTCGGCCGGCATTACGATGGCAACGGCGCTCGTGTCCGCATACAGCGAAGAGCCGATCCGCCCGCACCTCGCCATGACCGGCGAGATCACACTGTCGGGTCTCGTACTGCCCGTAGGCGGTATCAAGGAAAAAGTGCTGGCGGCACATCGCGCCGGCATGAAGCACCTGATTCTGCCGAAGGACAACGAGGCCGATCTCGACAAGGTGCCCGACAGCGTCCGCAAGGAACTGTCGATCACGCTGGTCGAGCGGCTCGAGGAAGTGATCGCCGTGGCGATCCCCACCTTGCGCATATCGAAGACGGAAGACCGCAAGGCGGCCAGACAAGCCGCCGCCGCGGTCTCAGCCGCTCGCGCTGACGCGTAACTGCGCCGGCGTCATCGGCAGGCTTCGCACCCGAATCCCCGTCGCGGCTGCCACAGCGTTGGCAACCGCGGCGGCGGTTGGTCCTTGCGTGGCTTCACCGGCACCTAACGACCGCATTTGTGGGCGATCGATCAACTCTGTCGTCACGATCGGCACTTCGCTGAAGCGAAGTATCGGGTAGCTGTCCCAGTCGACCGACGTCACACCGTCGCGATCGAACGTCACCGCCTCTTTCAGCGTCCAGCTTAGCGACTGCACGGCACCGCCTTCCAACTGGTTGGTGATGCCGTCGGGATCTACGACCCGGCCGGCGTCGGCCGCGATCCAGATGCGGTTCACCCGGATCTCGGCGGAGTCGAGAGAGACATCCACCTCGGCCATCACCGCCGCATAGCACTGCTGATTCTTGTAGCGCGCAAAGCCGATGCCACGGCCACGCGCGAGTGACGTCGGGGGTGAACCGTCGCAGCGCGCCATTGCGGCGACGCGTTCGATCACGTCGCGTGCACGCGGGTCTTCGGTGTGGCGCAGCCTGAACTCGATCGGATCCTGCTGCGCCGACATCGCAAGCTCGTCCATGAACGATTCGATCGCGAAAACGTTGGCGTGCGCACCCAGGCCGCGCAACGACGACGTCCGCAACGGACTGTCTTTGACGAATCGTTTGACCACACGCGTCTGCTCGAACCGATATAACGGCCACGCATTGCGATGAATGCCGACCTCGGGCCCCAACCGCGGCGCAGGCGGCACGCGTGCAAACGGCTTCTCGAGATGCCACGCCGCGACGAGCTCGGAACCTTCGTGAAACGGCATCGGGCGGCCGACGTGCGTGAAGCTCCATACGTCGTGCGACCACGTCTGCACGCGGCCTTGTGCATCGACGTGCGCTTCGAGGTCGATGCGCATCGCGGGACCATACGGCTCCCACTGATGTTCCTGTTGGCGCGTCCACTTCAGCAGCACCGGCCGGCCGGGAACCGCACGCGCACACAGGGCGGCGTCCAGCGCGACGTCGTCCGCACCGTTGTGGCCGTACGCGCCGGCGCCTTGCGTATGAATGACCGTCACCTGCTGCGAAGCGATGCCGAGCACCTTCGCAACGGTCGGCCCGAGCAACTCGATTCCCTGACTGTGGCTCCAGAGCGTGAGGCGCTCCCCGTCCCACGACGCCGCAGCGGCCGACGGAGCAAGTGACGCGTGCATAACGTAAGGCCGGGCGTAACTGGCCTGCACCTTTATCGAACCGTCGGGGATCTTCAATTCGGGAATCGGCGCCACGCGCGGCACGCCATCCACGATCGGAAACGCGCCGGCTTCGTGCTGTTGCAGATACTCGGAAAGCTCAGACGGCGTCTGCAGCGACTCCGTCTGATGCCAGGTCGCACTTCTCGCCGCGAGGTCCATCAACCTGACCGCCGCGTGCTCCTCCTCGGCAGTCACCGCAACGAAACTGCCGTCGACGATCAGTTCGACCAGTGCCGCATCGCCGAGGACACGACTACGGTCGAACGACATGAGTCGATGGTGATAGCTCGGCGGACGTACGACGCGTGCATGCAACAAGCCGGGGAGGTCGAGGTCGTGCACGAACACGCCTTCGCCCCTCACCTTCGCCGGCAGATCGATGCGCGCCATCCTCTTGCCGACGACGTGGTATTCGGCGGGCCATCTTTCGTCGATCAATTCCTCAATCTGCAGGCCGAAGGCGCGGCCGCCCTGCACGTCCCAATAGCTCACTGTGCGGTTCGCACCGGGTACGCCGACCTCGCCGTCGTTCACGCGCAATGCGGACAGCTCCACGCCGAGATCCAGCGCAGCGCGTTCGAGCATGATCCGCCGTGCGTGCGCACACGCCTGCCGCAATGCACTGCCGCTGTCTTCCACCGACATCGAACCGGCCGTGATGAGTTCGTTCGGCGAACGACCCGTCACCGCAGTTTCGACGCGCACGCGACTCGGATCGACTTCCAGTTCTTCCGCAGCGATCAGCGTCAGCGCGGTGAGAATGCCCTGCCCTATCTCCACCTTGCCGGTGCGCACGGTGATCGTGTCGCGCGGATCGATCCGCACCCACTGATCGAGCGAAGGATTGCGCTTCAGCGACGCCGGCAACTCAGCCATGGCCGGCCAGCTTCTCGAGCGCGCGCAGGATTCGCGGGTGCGCACCGCAACGGCACAAATGTGCGTCGAGCGTGCTGCGGATCTCCTGGCCCGACGGATTGGGCGTCCGATCGAACAGCGCCTTGGCCGCCATCAGAACGCCCGAAAGACAATAGCCGCACTGCGCCGCGTTCTCGTCGAGCAGCGTCCGCTGAACAGGGTGCAATGCGCCGGCGCCCTGCAAGCCTTCGACGGTTTCGATTCGACGCCCCTCGAACGACTCGGTGGACGCGACGCACGACAGCGTAGGTAGGCCGTCCACCAGCACCGTGCATGCTCCGCATTGTTCCAACCCACACCCTAGCTTGATGCTCTTGCAG
The DNA here is from genome assembly GCA_964557875.1 of uncultured Pseudomonadales bacterium. GTDB lineage: Bacteria > Pseudomonadota > Gammaproteobacteria > Pseudomonadales > Azotimanducaceae > DATJGR01. The sequence goes on from CAZLDA010000175.1 coordinate 7,170, forward strand.
CGGAACGCGTTGCGCAGCGTGTAGATCAACGGAACGTCCGGCGGAACGTCGACCTGACGCGCACTCCCATTGACAATCAGTTGGACCAGCGCCATTTCCGTTTGCCGCCGAATCGATTTGCGAACAACCTACACACGCGCCTCAGTGCGCGCCAGCAGCGAGTCAAACCACGACGGGGGCAGCATGAAATTCACCGAACGCCTCGTTCGAATTCGTACGCGTCTGACCGCGAAGCGTTCCATCGATCCCATCGCGTGGCACGGTGCGGGTACCGGATTGCGCATCGTCGGATGGTCGCTCGCCATCATCACAGTGCTGCAACTCGCCTTCCCGCACTTCCCCTGGGAGCGAGGGCTCGGCGCGCTCACCG
>CAZLDA010000176.1:0-968 GCA_964557875.1 uncultured Pseudomonadales bacterium
GGATCCGGCGTGGCCGATTGGGAAAGCCTGATTCGCGACAACGCGCCGGTTGCCGATGTTCGCCGTAGCGGCGAAGACCTCGCGTGTCTCTTCTACACCGGCGGCACCACCGGCCGCGCGAAGGGTGTGATGCTGAGCCACGATAACCTCATGGCGAACTCGATGATGCACATCGCGAACCTCGGGTTGCACGAGGCAGCGGTGCATCTGCACGTTTCGCCGATGTTCCATGTGGCAGGCGGCGCGCGTCTCTTCTCTGTGACTGCCGCGGGTGCGACGCACGCTGTGCTCGAAGCGTTTGATCCGGAGGCGTTTCTTTCCGCCATCGAGCGCTTCAAGGTGACCGTAACGGTGGTGGTACCCACGGTGTTGAACCGGCTGGTCGATCACCCCGACCTCGGTCGTTACGACCTGTCGAGTCTCCAACTGCTCAGCTATGGCGCATCGCCGATGCCGGAAGCCCTGCTTCGGCGTGCGATGCAGCGGCTGCCGGGCATCGCATTCCTGCAGTCGTACGGCATGACCGAACTCTCGCCCGTGGCCACGATGCTGATGCCGCGCTACCACACGTTCGAAGGTCCGGATGCCGGTTACACCCGCTCGGCCGGGCAGGCGGTTTACAACGCCGATGTGGCGATCTTCGATGCCGACGACCGGCCCGTGCCGACGGGCAGCATCGGCGAGATCTGCGTGCGCGGACCGATGGTGATGCAGGGCTATTGGCGGCAGCCGGAGTTGACGAAGGAGGCGCTGCGTAACGGCTGGATGCATACCGGTGACGCCGGTTACATCGACGAGCGCGGCTTCGTGTTTCTCGTCGATCGCGTCAAAGACATGATCGTGACGGGCGGGGAGAACGTGTATTCGGCCGAAGTCGAGAACGCGATCTATCAGCATCCGGCCGTGCATGAATGTGCGGTGGTCGGCGTGCCGAGCGAGGCGTGGGGCGAAGCGGTGCATGCCATCGT
>CAZLDA010000176.1:978-7522 GCA_964557875.1 uncultured Pseudomonadales bacterium
GGTCACGAAGCCCGGGCTGAACGTTACGGGCGAAGAGATCATTGCGTTCTGCCGCGCGCGGATTGCCCACTACAAAGCGCCGAAGACGTGCGAAGTGCGGCGCGCAGAGCTGCCGAAAAGCGGGGCGGGGAAAATCCTCAAGGCCGATCTGCGCAAGCCGTTCTGGGCGAGCACTACGCGAGGGATCAATTGATGTATCGGATGGTCCCGCTGGTTGCTGCGCTCGCGATGGCGTCGGCGGCTTTTGCCGACGATGCGCCGCTGCGCATACGCAACCTGGCCCCGGCGTCCGGCATCTACGGGCAACCGGTCGCGTTCGGAGGTGACGTGCTGGCGAGCGGCTACGAGCTGACGTTCAACACTCAAATCGCCAACAACTTCACCAGTGCCGCGAAGGACGACACGCTCGCCTTCTTCGACGGCGAGACAAGCTACCTGACTTACGGATATCGCCAGTCGGTCGCGGATCGGTTCGAATTCGGTGTTGAATTGCCGTGGGTCATACACGACGGCGGCTACATGGATCACACGATCCAACGTTTCCACAGTATCTTCGGCATGCCGAACAACGGCCGGCGCGAGGCGGATCTCAACAAAATCGACTACTACATTTCGGATCAGAACAAGATATATGTCGATTTTCAGGATCAGAAGGACGGACTGGGCGACGTCCGCCTCACAGGAGGTTATCAGCTGTTGCGCGGCTCAGAGCGGTCGTTGGCAGTACGCGCGCTCGTGAAGCTGCCGACCGGCGATATGGACAAGCTCACCGGTTCGGGCGCCACCGATGTGGCCACGTGGCTCGACTACACCGACCGCGAATTGCTGGCGCGGTTTCGTTTGTCGATGACCGCTGCGGCCGGCTTCACCGTTCTGGGCGACGGCGACCTGATGCCGCACAAGCAGAATCGCGTGGCCGCTTGGGGACATTTCGGGCTCAGCTATCCCTTGACCGATGCCGTGACGCTGAAGGGGCAGCTCGACTATCAGGGTCAGACGATCGATGCATCCATCGACCAGGTCGGCGGCGCGGCGTTACAGGGGACGTTCGGTTTCACCTGGCAGGTGACGCCGCGATTCTGGTCCGATCTCGCGATGGCCGAAGACCTCACGGCGGACAGCACGTCGGACGTGATGGTGCAGCTGCTGATTGGTACGAAATTCTGACGCGCCGGACTTCGGTGCTTAAGCCGGAGTCAATAGAAAGTGACCGTGCGACGCCGCCACCGGCGCGTTGCGCGACTCCTGCAAGATCTCGGTTCGTACGTTCGCCACTCTGCGGCCGTGGCGCGTAACGATCGCACGCCCGTACGTCTCTACCGGCCTGCCCGAGCGCAGATAGTCGATGGAAATGTCGATCGTCTTCGGCAACCGCTCGCACGAGGTATCGAACAGCAGCTGCACGATGGACGTGATCTCGAGGAATGCACCGATCACTCCGCCATGCAGCGCGCGCAATTGCGTGTTGCCGACGAGGTGATCGCTGAACGGCAGAATCGTAGTGATTTCATTGCCTTTCCGATCGACGTCGATACCGAGGAAACGCGCGTAGGGCAAATGTTCGACCAACGCCTGCATGTCCTGGGCGCGGCCCTGTTCGCGCAACTCGGCGAGAATCCTCATGCGCGAGGCGCCGCCTTCGTGCCGAGCATGAACGTGGCGACCGAACTCGCGATCGGATCGTTGCGGTCGTCGTGATAGGCGATGGCGCGGACGAAGGCGACGTTGCTGGTCGTCCTGTAGCAATGCGCTTCGGCGACCAGATCCTGGCGCGGTTGCGCGGGTCGCATGTAGTCGATGCGCAGATCGAGCGTGGCCATAGACCGTTCTTCGGCGCCGTCTTCCGCTTCGCTGCGCACCGCCATGCCCGACGCGTTGTCGAGCAGCGCAGTGATCACGCCGCCGTGGATCACGCCCGTGTCGGGGTCGCCGACGAGGTGCTCCGCGTAGGGCACCCGCACGACGCAACTGAGCTTCCCGCGCGAGACCAGCGTCATGCCGATGGCAGCCGCGTGGGGGATGTGCGAGAGATGGTCTTCGAGGTCTGACATGCGCGTAGTGTAGCGGCTACACTCGCCATCCACAGTCCATTCGGTGGGGAGTTGGTCGATGGGAATGCAGAGAACGCCGCTGTTGATGCACCGGTTGCTCGATCGCGGTGCCCGGGTTGCACCCGGCGAAGAAATCGTCACGGTGACGGCGAACGGGACGCGCCGCCAAACCTATTCGCAGTTGCGCGATCGATCGCATCAGCTGGCGCACGCACTGCGCGATGCCGGCATAGTGATCGGCGACCGCGTCGGTACCTTCATGTGGAACGGCTCGCGGCACCTCGAAGCGTATTACGCGACCGCCGGCATGGGCGCAGTGCTGCACACGCTGAACATCCGGCTCTCCGACACCGACCTGAACTACATCATCAACCACGCGAAGGTGAAGTTGATCATCGTCGACTCCGACGTGTTGCCGCTGCTCGAGAAGCTGCAGGGCAAGATTCCGAGCGTAGAGCGCGTGGTCGTCGCTACTGAGGAAGGCTTCGAGAAGTGGGACACGAAGTTCCCGAAGGCGATCGACTACGAAGCGTTCATCAAGGGCAAGCCGACGCGCTACGAATGGCCCGAAATCGACGAGAACTCGCCGCTCGGTCTCTGCTACACGAGCGGCACCACCGGCAATCCGAAGGGCGTCGAATACGAACACCGCTCGCAGTACCTCCACACGATGGCGCAGTGCATGACCGACTCGATGGGGCTGTCGGGTACCGACACGTTGTGCGGCATCGTGCCGATGTTCCATGCACAAGGTTGGGGGTTGCCGTGGTCGGCCACCATGCTCGGCATGAAGCAGGTGATGCCGAGCCGGTACATGGACCCGACGCGCCTCGCCGCGCTGATGGCGGCAGAAGGCGTAACGATTTCGGCCGGCGTGCCTACCATCTGGCAAGGCATCAAAGCCGCTTATGAGGCGAATCCCGGTAAGTATGATCTGTCGAAGCTGTCGCGCTTGACGTGCGGCGGTTCGTCGCCGCCGCCTTCGTTGATCCGTTGGTACTGAGACACACTCGGCGTCGAGATGATTCAGGGCTGGGGCATGACTGAGACGAGTCCACTCGCCACGTTGTCGCGCCGCGTGATGAAGCGCTCGCAGCTGAAGCTCACCGAAGACCAACGCTTTGCCAACGTAGCAAAAGCGGGTCAGCTGATGCCCGGCCTCGAAATCGACATCTTCGACGAACAGTTCAAGCGGTTGCCGCACGACGGCGAAACGGTCGGCGAGATTCTCATCCGCGGGCCGTGGATCTGTTCGGAGTACTACAAGGACGCGCAACCGACCAAGTTCCACAACGGTTGGCTGATCACCGGCGACGTCGGCAAGATCGACCCCGAGGAATACCTGATCATCAGCGACCGCTCGAAAGATCTCGTGAAGAGCGGCGGTGAGTGGATCTCGTCCGTAGACCTCGAAAACCACATCGTCGGCCTCGCCGGCGTCGCGCAGGCCTGCGTCGTCGGAAGACCACATCCGAAGTGGGACGAGCGGCCGATTGCGCTGGTTGTGAAGAAACCAGGCAGCGAAGTGGAAGCAACGCATGTCATCGAGCATTGCGCGAAGCAGTTTGCGAAGTGGCAATTGCCCGACGACGTGTTGTTCGTCGAAACGATTCCGCTGACGAGCACCGGCAAGATGGACAAGAAGACGGTCCGCGCCCATCTCGATTCGCGCGGCTACGAACTGCCCGACTTGCGCGGTAAAGCAAACTAACGCGGACCGCGTGCGTTGCAATCGCTGCGCACGCGGCAGACAATCGCGCCTTACCTAAGGGGTGGCCGCAAGGCCTGAGACACCGATTCGGTGGACCCTGTGAACCTGATCCGGGTAATGCCGGCGTAGGGATAGGTGCAAGGCCTTCTGCTCACCCCCCCTGCTGCGTCGTTTCCGGATCGTTGATCGAGCTCGTCACTTGAGCGGAGCGCGTATGCGTCTTAACACATCTCTCGCGATTGGCTCGTGGATCTATGCGTTATGCGCACCGGTCAGCGCGTTTGCGGCATCTGCACCGGACGATTCCATCGAAGAGATCATCGTGACCGGCGAGTTCCGTTCCGACCCGCTGGACGCGTTGCCGAGCAGCGTCTCGGTAGCCACCGCCGCCAGGATTGCGAGCCTTCAAGCTCAGCACCTGGAGCAGGTGCTGAACATCATGCCGAACGTCAACGTCGCAAGCGGTGCATCGCGCGCGCGCTATTTTCAGATTCGAGGCATCGGCGAAACCGGGCAGTTCATCGCGCCGCTGAATCCTTCCGTGGGCACGATCATCGACCACGTCGACTTCAGCGGCATTGCCACGGTTAGCACGCTGTACGACGTACGCCAGGTCGAAGTCTTCCGCGGTCCGCAGGGTACGCTGTACGGCGCCAACGCGCTGGCCGGCCTGATCAACGTCACTACCAACGATCCCACAAAGGAGCTGGATGCGGGAGCCACGGTCGAAGGTGGCGACTACAACACGCGCAGCATCGGCGGGTTCATATCCGGCCCATTGTCCGATTCCGTGCAAGCGAGGCTCGCGGTTCAGCAATACGACAGCGACGGGTATGTGCGGAATCACTTCCTCAATTCCGACAAGACCAACAACTTCGACGAGCTGACGATGCGTGGAAAGCTGCACTGGCAGGCCGGCGACGACGCGTCGTTCGATTTCACCGCCGGGTACATCGACATCGACAACGGCTACGACGCGTTCTCGTTGAACAATTCCCGTAACACGATCTCGGACCAGCCGGGCAAAGACACGCAGAAGTCGGGCTTCGGCAGCGTGATTGCGACGTTTACACAGCCCGAGGCGTTCCTGGTGCAGGCAATCCTCTCGCACGCAGATTCCGATATCGAGTACGGCTACGACGAGGACTGGACGTACGTCGGCTTCGACCCCAACGGCTACAGCTCCACCGACCTTTATCGCCGCGACTGGACCACCTCGTCAGCGGAGCTGCGATTTCTCTCGAACGAAGCGGGTCGTTTGTTCGGCGACAGCACCGACTGGGCGTTCGGCGTCTATGCGTTGAAACGAGACGAACATCTGCATCGCGTCTATACGTTCCTCACACCGGATTTCACCAGTCAATTCCGCGTCGAGCGCGCTGCGGTTTTCGGACAGACCGAAACGCAGTTGTCCGATGCCACCAACCTGACCGTCGGCTTGCGGCTCGAACGCCACGACTCGAACTATCACGATGTCGATGGCTCGAGATTCGAACCGAACGACAACCTGTGGGGCGGCCGCATTGCGCTCTCGCATCTCATACTCACCAACACGATGGTGTATGGCAGCGTGTCGCGCGGCTACAAATCCGGCGGCTTCAACACCGACGGCACGCTCGAAGCCGACTTGCGCCAGTTCGATCCGGAGACCCTCTACAACGCCGAACTCGGTATGAAGGGCAATTGGCGCGACGACACGCTGGTGGGACGTATCGCGCTTTTCTACATGTGGCGCGACGATATGCAGGTCGACACGTCGATTACGAGGGTGCGGAGCGATGGTTCGTCGGAGTTCATCGAGTATACGGGCAATGCATCCAAAGGCGACAACTACGGTCTCGAGGCCGAACTGAATTTTCACCCGACACAGCGTATCGAGCTGTTCTGCAGCCTCGGTCTGCTGTCGTCGGAGTATCGCGATTTCGTGAACGGTGCCGGTCAGGAACTCGATGGACGTCAGCAGGCGCAGGCGCCGTCCTATCAGTTCTTCGTCAGCGCCCAATACAATTGGGCGAGCGGCTGGTTTGCGAATGCCGCCGGCGAAGGAAGGGACGCGTACTATTTCTCGGACAGCAACGCGGTTCAGTCGAAACCGTACGAGCTCGCTCATCTGAGCTTTGGCCTCAAACGGAACAACTGGGGGGTGACGGCCTGGATGCACAACGTATTCGACAAGGAGTACGCGGTGAAGGGCTACTTCTTCGGCAACGATCCGCGCACTGACTACGCGCCAGCGGGATACACGCAGTTCGGCGAACCGCGACGGCTCGGCGTTACGCTGGATTGGCGGCTGTAGTCGTGCCGGTAACGTATCGATACGACGAGTTCACGAATCGCCTGATGACGCGCTGCGAAGGCGCCGTTACGAAAAACGAGGTCATCGAGCACTTTCGTCAACTCGGCCGCGATTCGCGCTTGCGGCCGAATTGCGACGTGCTGCTGGACCTGACGTTTCAATCGGGGCTGCCTACCGCGGCGCAGATGAACGAGATCGCGGCGTACATGGAAGACATGCAGTACCTGGTTCGCTTCGGCCGTTGCGCGTTGATTGCCCCCGAAGACCTCTCCTACGGACTCGGGCGGATGTTCCAGGGATTCGCGTGGCCGATGTTCACAGGCACACGGATTTTTCGGAACACGGTGGACGCGATTGGATGGTTGGACGAAGGCGCCTAGACGGGTTTGAGTTTTGTGTGCGACGTCTGATCGATGCGAAGGGGACGCTCGAGATGAGATGGACGCCGCCCGCCTTGCCTTCGATCCAGCGCGCTGAAGTCATCGG
>CAZLDA010000177.1:0-7478 GCA_964557875.1 uncultured Pseudomonadales bacterium
GCGCCTGCGCAGTGGGACGAGATGACGCATGGCTGGCTCGTGACCACGCACGACGAAGTGCGTGAGGTACTACGCGACAAGGAGTTCTGGTCCGACCCGCGCAAAGCCGACCCCAACTCCGCGGTCGCGCGTTTTCAGCTCGCCGGCGACCGGGAACCTTCAATGCTGTTTCTCGACGATCCCGATCACCGGCGTTTGCGCGGCCTGGTGAACAAGGCGTTCACGCCGAAAGCCGTAGAAGCGATGCGACCCCGTATTGCCGAAATCGCGAACGAACTGCTCGCTGCGATCGACGGTTCCGAGTTCGACCTGATGGAACGCGTTGCCGCGCCGCTGCCCGTAATCGTCATCGCCGAGATGCTCGGCATCGATACGCGCCAGCAGGACGATTTCAAGGCGTGGTCCAACTCGACGGTAACCGCCTTCTTCAACATCATGCGCAGCGCCGAAGAAGCCGAGATGGCGGCGAAAGCACAGGCGGCACTCGACGCGTGCTTCCGAACGGCCATCGCCAAGTGTCGTGCGAAACCCGGACAGGATCTGATCAGCGCGATGGTGCAGGCCACCAATGGCGGCGATTCGATGAACGACGACGAAATTGTCATGCAGTGCAACCTGCTGCTGATCGCGGGTAACGTCACCACGACGGATCTGATCGGCAACGGCGTCAAGGCCCTGCTCGAAAATCCCAACGAACTCGCAAAGCTGCGCGCACGGCCCGATCTGCTCGAAAATGCCGTCGAAGAAATGCTGCGATACGACTCGCCCGTGACCAATTCGGGGCGCATCGCCAATCGAACCGTCGAAGTGCACGGCTGCCCGATACATACGCGGCAGTCGATTGGCGTCTCGCTTGCGGCAGCCAACCGCGATCCGGCGGTTTATCCCGACCCCAACCGTTTCGACATCGAACGCGCGGACACGCACCATCAATCGTTCGGCGGTGGCCGTCACTTCTGCCTCGGCGCGCCACTCGCACGCGCTGAAGCGCAGGAAACGATCCGCGCGTTGCTGAACAGATATCCCGTGCTGTTGCCCCCCGCCGGCGAACCGCGTTATCGCGCCATTCCCGGCTTCCGCGGCCTCGCCGAATACCGGATTAGAACGCGCGCATAACATCGCGCCCATACAGGAGAGGACCTGATGCGACTCGGACGGGTGTGGATTTTTTTCGCCTTTCTGATCGGCGCTCAACACGCCCTGGCCGCAGCAGCGCTCGAGGCTGCGCCCGCAGCCGACCCGGCACCGATCACCGAGTACCGGCTGCCGCCCGACAAACTCGAAAAGTCGGTGGCGCTCTATCGCACCGGCGTGACGATGAATCTGTTCGCAACGGTCTATGGCATCGCCCTGCTGGTGGTGCTGCTGTCGCTTCGCGTCAGTGCACGTATTCGCGATCTCGCGGAGCGCGTCAGCAAACGCCGTTTCGTGCAGGTGATCATCTTCGCGCCGCTGCTGCTAGTCCTGATCGACATCCTCACGTTGCCGCTCAGCATCTACGGCCACGATCTGCAGATGAGCTACGGGTTGTCGGTGCAGGGTTGGGGATCGTGGTTCTGGGACTGGATCAAAGGCGAACTGATCGGCACCGTCATAGCCACGCTGTTCGTGTGGGGACTGTACGCATTCCTGCGCCGCAGCCCGCAACGCTGGTGGCTCTATGGCTGGCTCGCGTCCATTCCGGTGGTGTTGTTGCTGGTATTGATCCAGCCGGTGTTCATCGCACCTCTTTTCAATCACTTCGAACCGCTCGAAACCAAACAGCCGCAGCTGTTGCCGGAACTCGAAAAAGTCATGCATCGCGGCGGTTTGCAGATCGACCGGTCGCGTATGTTCGAGATGCAGGCGAGCGACAAGGTGACCACGTACAACGCCTACGTCACCGGCATCGGTGCGAGCAAACGCGTCGTCGTGTGGGACAACACGTCGCGCGAACTGACGATTCCGGAAACGCTGTTCGTGTTCGGCCACGAACAGGGCCACTACGTTCTGCATCACGTCTGGATGAACCTCGCGTTTCTGACGTTCGGACTGCTGCTGTCGCTGTATCTGGCACACCGCTTCGCCGCCGGCGTGCTCGCGCGATGGGGACAGCGCTGGGGTGTGCGCGATCTCGGCGACTGGGCGTCATTGCCCGTGATTCTGTTGCTGCTGAACGTGTTTTCGCTGGTGGGTCAGCCGGTGAGCGCCGCGTTCTCGCGACATCTGGAACATCAGGCCGACATCTATGGACTCGAAGTCATCCACGGCATCGTGCCCGACTCACCTCAAGTCGCCGCGCACGCCTTCCAGAAGCTCGGCGAGAAGGCGCTGTCGTATCCCGATCCGAATCCGTTATACGTGATGTGGGCGTTCGACCATCCGCCGATCGCCGATCGCATCGAGTTTGCGGCGACGTACCAACCGTGGAACAACGGTCAACCGACGCGATACATCGCGCAGTAGCGGCCCCTTAGATCCAGCGCCTGACTCGCTGCTTGTATTGCAGGTAGGCATCACCAAACGTCTGCGCCATCAGCGCTTCTTCATGGCGAATGAAGCGCAGATAAATCAGCGTTGCGAAGCCGACCGGCACCAGCCAGGGCAGCGGCCGGTTCAGCAGCAGCGCGGTGCCGATCAGCGCCAGCACCATGCCGAGATACATCGGGTTGCGCGTCAATGCGAACGCGCCGTTCGTCACCAGAGTAGACGATGGGGTCAACGGCACGATGTTCGTGCCAACGACCGCGAACTGCCGCGATGCGGCCGCGGCAATGGCGATGCCGCAGGCCAACACCACGATCCCGGCGTAGTGCCACGGCGACGCCAGCAACGCGGTGCCCGTCGGCCACGCCAGGGCGAACATCGCCACGATCGCCATCAGGAAATAATGCGGTGGATTGACGCGCCGCGGGCTCATGATTCGTGCCGGTGACGATGCGCGAACCAGCCGTCGAGCTTCGCGCGCTGCTCAGCGTTCAGCGTGGCGTAGAACGCATCGAACCCGGCCGCAAACCTCTGCAACGCGATGTCGGCGCTTTGCGCGACGCGGGCCGCCGCCGCGACGTGCGAGGGTGCATCGGCGAGCGGCATTTCGCACACGCTCCGTAGGTCGAGCGCCCAATCGCCGAGCGTTCCGGTAGCGGTGGAGAGCGCAGCCGTTTGAGTGTCGTCCAGGGCAAGCTCCCCGGAAACCCAACGGTTCAGCTCGGCCGCGTGTTCAGACACGTGTTGCTCGTCGAGCCGCGCGCACGCGCGGTTCATGTCGTGGCCGCGTCCATGGTCGTGCCAGACGCCTGCGGCTCCTGCCAGTACCGGCAGCGGATCGGCAACCGCCGCTCTCACTGCGACCGCACCCAGACCGAAAACGGCGAGCAGAACGGCGAGTGTCGTCGCCGCCGAAGCGAAGATCGTCTTGTTCATGACGTCAAACCTCTCCTTTGATGGGGTACTCACCTTAACGCCCGCGGTGGGCCGCTACATGACACCGCCGCGTCAAACGGTAACAGCACGTTACAGAACGGGTGCACGAAACAGACCGTTACACGGCGACCCCGACGGCTTTCTATAATCCACCGCATGGCCGATCTCCAGCGCATCCTCATCGTCGACGACGACCCCGACATCCGTGCGCTGTTGGCCGACTTCATCACCCGCCACGGATACGACGTCGATACCGCGCGCAGCGGCTCCACCATGCGCACCGCGCTTGCCCGCGGCCACTTCGATCTGATTGTGCTCGACATCATGATGCCGGGCGAAGACGGCTTGAGCCTGTGCCGCGCCCTGCGCGCGCAGACGCAGATTCCAGTCATCTTTCTGACCGCCGCTGCCGAAGAGACCGATCGCATCCTCGGCCTCGAAATGGGCGCCGACGACTACGTGGTCAAACCGTTTGCGCCGCGCGAACTGCTGGCGCGAGTGCGGGCGGTACTGCGCCGTACGTCCGCGCTCGTTCCCGTACACCGGACCGACCCCGCGGAGCGGTTGGCCTTCGACGGGTGGAAATTGGCGCCCGGACGTCGCGAGTTGTACGACGCGCGCGGCACGCTCGTGAGCCTCACGGCCGGCGAGTTCGACCTGCTCGTGGCGCTCGCGCGCAACGCAGGACAAGTGTTGTCCCGCGACCAGCTGCTGGACCTGACGAAGGGACGGTCCGCCGGGGCGTTCGATCGCAGCATCGACGTTCAGCTGTCACGGCTGCGTCGCAAGCTGGAAGCCGACACGTCGCATCCGACGTTGATCAAAACGGTTCGCGGTGGCGGATATCTGTTTGCGCCTGCTGTTTCGATCGCGTCTGACGCACCCGCTAAGGGGTGACGCAATGAGTCAGTTTGCACGCATCGCGTGGATCATCGTTGCGGGCTTCGTTGCGATGGAACTGATCGCGCACGCCGTCAGGGTTCACGATGAGACGGTGTCCGCGACCGCGGCGTACGCCACCGCAGTGACCGACCGCGCACTGGCGCTGGAACGTCTGCTGCGCAATGCGCCGCCCGAAGAGCAGCAGCGGCTGCTTTCCGCCGCTGCGGCCCCCGGTTTCCGGGCCTCGCTGCAGTCGACCGAACCGGGACTTCCACCGGACACCTGGCGCCACGCCGACGAGATCCACGCAGAACTCGCCGCGCACCTTAAGGACGCTGGGGCGCATGACACACGCGTCGGATTGTCGGAGGAGCGCACGGTGACGGTCGTGGTTCCCCGGCACGCCGACGGTTACCTGGTAGTGCGCGCCGACAGCACCGACGTCGGCCCTCGCGCGCGGCCGGCGCTGGTCGGTACGCTTACGACACTGCTCGTTGCGGCGCTCGTGTTGTGGGCCACGCGACGCTCGATACGCCATCTGCCCCGGTTTGCCGAGGCAGCAGAAGCGTTGGGACGCAACGCAGCTGCACCCGAACTCGCGGAGGTGGGACCACACGAAGTGCGACGCGCGGCCGCCGCCTTCAACGAGATGGCGCGGCGTGTGCGCGGGTACCTCGACGAACGCACTCAGATTCTCGCCGCCGTGTCGCACGACATTCGTACACAACTCACGCGCCTCGCGATGCGAATCGAGTACGTCACCGATCCGGATCAGCGGGCGCGCGCGCGCGAAGACGTGGCGCAGATGACGCGTCTGCTCGACTCGGTGCTGGCGTTTTCGCGCGAAGATCGGGCGGAGGAAATGCCGATAGCGCTCGATATCGCAACTCTGCTCGATACGCTCACCGACGACGAACGCGCACTCGGACACCGAGCGCAGTACATCGGTCCGATCCATTGCGTGATCGACGGCCGCCCCACCGCCCTGCGCCGCGCATTCACGAATCTGATCGACAACGCCGTGCGATATGGCGGCCAAGCGGACGTCGCGCTCGCCCTGTCGAGCGACGAGCGTCGCGTGGTGATCGAGATCGCTGACCGCGGGCCCGGCATCGCGTCGCACGATCGCGAGCGGGTGCTGCAGCCCTTCCAGCGCGTGGACCCATCACGGAACAGGACCACCGGCGGCACCGGTCTCGGCCTCGCCATTGCGCATACGGTTGTGACGCGGCACGGCGGCTCGCTCACGTTCGCCGATCGCCCGGGCGGCGGCCTGATCGTTCGCGTGGAGTTGGATCGCTCGCCGCGGTGACGATGGCATACTGCCGGCGCAACCCTCGAGTGGCTCACATGAACGACATCCGCAGCACCCCCGTCTCCTGCTCCGACTCCACACAACTCGACACCTTCGAGCGCGCGTTGCGCAGCTACCAGAACTACGTCGGCGATCCGATTGCTACGATCGACGCCGTGCTGGCCGAGCACCCCGAGTTCGTGCTCGGGCAACTGTTTCGCGCCGGCGTGCTGATGACCGCCGGCGAACGCCGCGTCGTTACCGAAGCCGAACGCAGCCTGCGTTCCGCGGAGGCGCTGGCAGCTTCCGCCAACGATCGTGAAAAGGGGTTGATGCGTGCAACACGCCTGCTCGTGAACGGCGAGTGGCACGCCGCATGTGCCGCCTACGACGCCGTGCTGACCGAATATCCACGCGACATATTCGCGCTGCAAACCGCTCACCTGTTCGACTTCTACCGCGGCGACGCGCTGAACCTGCGCAATCGCGTTGCACGTGTATTGCCGCACTGGGACGCGAGCGTGCCCGGCTACTCGTATCTGCTGGGTATGCACTCATTCGGACTCGAGGAGTGCAACCAATACGCCGACGCGGAAGCGACCGGGCGCCGCGCACTCGAACTCGAGCCGCGCGACGGCTGGGCCGTGCATGCCGTCACCCACGTGATGGAAATGACCGGCCGCATCGACGACGGCATCGCGTGGCTCGAAGGACGACGCGACGACTGGGCGCCGGACAACGGTTTTGCATTTCACAACTTCTGGCATCTGGCGCTGTACCGGCTCGACCGCCAGGAATACGACGCTGTACTCGCGCTCTACGACGCGAACATCTATGCGAACCCGCTCGACAATTGTGTGGTGCTGGTGGACGCCTCTTCGTTGCTATGGCGCCTGCACCTCGAAGGCGTGCCGCTCGGCGCGCGCCCGGAGGTATTGGTGGACGTATGGCGCAGACGCATGGGCGAAGAAAACGGCTACTACGCGTTCAACGACCTGCACGCGACGATGGCCTTCTGCCTCGCCAACGAGCGCGATCAGGCGCGCGATCTGATAGAGCAGCTTGAACGAGCTGCGCCGGAGATCCGAAGCAGCAATGGCGAAATGACCAGCAAGGTCGGGCTACCGTTGATGAAAGCGGTGCTGGCGTTCGCCGAGGGTGATTACGCGCGCACGATCGACCTCGCCCTGCCCGTGCGCGACCGGGCCAACGCGTTCGGCGGCAGTCACGCGCAACGCGACGTCATTACGCTGACAGTGATCGAAGCCGCATTACGCTCGAACCGCCGCAGTCTCGCGCGACACCTGATTGCCGAGCGCACGACTCAGAAGCCTGAGAGTGCATGGGGGTGGCGCTTGCTGGCGCGCGCCGGCTGACGCTCCGATCCCTCGCACAGAAGGAAGGCGCGAAGCCTCGACAAACGTTCAGGCGACGGTGTGGAACACCCGCTGCACGTCGTCGTCCTGCTCGAGTTTGTCGATCAGCTCGAGCGCTTCGTTGGCCTGCTCCTCCGGCAGCGTCATCGGCGAAATGCAGACGTATTCGTGCTCCGCGGAAATCGGCGTGAGGCCGCGTTCTTCCAGCGCTTTCTGCACGTTGCCGAATTCTTCGAACGCACACCGCACCACCAGTTGCGGCTCGCCCTTCTCACCGGTGCTCTCGCCCATCTCTTCGAGACCGTGATCGATGAGATAAAGCTCCAGATCGTCCTGATCGATCCCCTCGGGGTTCAGTCGGAACACACCCATGCGGTTGAACATGAATTCGACCGCACCGGTGGTGCCGAGGTTGCCGCCGAATTTGCTGAAGATGCTGCGCACGCTCGCCACCGTACGCTTCGTGTTGTCGGTGGCCGTTTCAACGATCACGGCGACTCCGTGCGGCGCATAGCCTTCGTAGA
>CAZLDA010000178.1:0-1524 GCA_964557875.1 uncultured Pseudomonadales bacterium
TTTTTCCGGCATCGCAGGCACGGCCACTCAGATCGCCTGGATCCTGTTTGTAGTGGGTATCGTAATGGCGATCGTGTTCTTTCTGGGCGGACGGCGGCCACCGAGCTTATGACCCGGTGACGCCGGCGGGCCGACACGGGTCGGCCCGTCACGTTTGCGCCGCGGGAAACCGTCATGACCGAAGCGCTGGCACCGCTGGAGCGATACAAAGGCTATGTGTACCGGACGCGCATCTGGCAACCGGACGCAGGCGGGCAATGGTCGTTCGACGTCAGCTTGCAGAAGGACGACGCCGGACAGGTGAAACGGGCAAGCGGGTTGGTGAGGGAATTCCAGTACTTCAATGACGAAGTGAAGGCCGCCGCGGCCGCAAAACTCTGGGCCGAGAACTATATCGACTGCGTTGAGCGGGGCGAACTGCATCCGTGGTAGCAGGGGATTGGACTATCGAAACGAAGAGCGTACGTTCGCCCGAACCGACACGCATCGGGCGGGAGGAGGGGGGACCATGACGCTGCGGATGATCCGATCGTACGAAACGGAAGTGTACGCAACCGAAAAAGAAGGCTACGTGGCAATCAAGCAAACGGGCGACGAAGGCGATGAGGACCTCGTTCTGCTGACCGCCGCTCAATTGCCATCGGTCATCAAAGAACTGCAGGCGCTCTACGAGAAGCGCGAAGAATGGGAACACGAACGCCCCGACCGGTTCTGACCGGCAGCGTCGCGGTGGTACTCTCCCCGTCGATACGGGGGAACGGCGATGCTCAGAGAGATCACGCAAGACGAAATCAGCCAATACGAACGCGACGGCGCCATCTGCCTGAGAGGCTTGTTCGAGCCCGACTGGGTAGAACGAATTTCGCAGGCGCTCGAACGGCTGCTGAATACCGATCGCGGTAAACGCGGCGATCTCACAGCGCCTGATTCTCCGGGCCGTTTCAACAACGCAACCTTCATGTGGCGCTTCGACCCGGACTTCCGTGCGTTCGTGTTCGACTCACCCGCGGCCGAGATTGCTCGTCAGCTGATGCGGTCTCGCACCAGTCGCTTTCTTTACGACCATCTTTTCGTCAAGGAACCGCACACGCGGGAGTCGACGCCCTGGCACCACGATCAGCCGTATTGGCCTGTGCGTGGCGAACAGGTGTGTTCGATCTGGTTGTCGCTCGACTCGGTTACGAAGCAGACGAGCGGACTCGAGTACATCAAAGGATCGCACCGCTGGCCGAGCCGTTATCGTCCCGAGGTGTGGGGCAATGGAACCGAAACGTGGCGCAAGCTGGGGTTGCTCGACTCACAAGAGGAGTCGATCCCCGACATCGAGGCGCAACGCGCGAACTACGAATTCCTGAGTTGGGACGTGGAGCCCGGTGATTGCCTGGTCCATCATTCGCTGGCGATTCACGGTTCTGCGGGCAACAGCTCCGCAACGCAACGGCGACGCGCTTTGGCCACGCGCTGGGTTGGCGACGACGCGGTTTACGCGCCGGCGCCCGGTTCGTTCAATCTGCTGCTCGACGC
>CAZLDA010000178.1:1624-7401 GCA_964557875.1 uncultured Pseudomonadales bacterium
CTGCGCGAAACGCTGATCTCATCGCCCAGTTCCCGCATCGTCATCTTTTCGATGTCGGTTTCCGGGCTCAGTTGCAAACGCACGTCGCCGTCGATGATGGTAATCGTGGTCTTCATTGGCGGTCTCTCCAGTACTTCGATCCGCGGGGTTGCGGATCACTCTTTCGGGGCCGGGAGTGATTTTCGCCGCACCCCACCCCGGGGGCTGTAGCGACAGTGTTGGAAATGTGCGTGACCTGTGTGGACGCCGCCACCACAGGGGGTGGTAGCCTGCACGGCATGATGTTCCGATCGTTAGACCCCGCGGAGTTCAAGCTCGGCCGCCGGCACCTGTTTGCCTACGGCTGGCTCAACGTTCCGCTGTCCATCGCCGGTCTGCCACTGGCCATTTACATCCCGTCGTTCTACGCCACCGAACTGGGCATGTCGCTGGCGGCAATCGGCTGGATTCTGATGTTGGCGCGGATTTCGGACATCGTCACCGACCCGATCATCGGCATTCTTTCGGACAAAACGCCGGAGCGATGGGGCCGCCGCCGGTTGTGGCTGATCGGCGGCATTCCGCTCATGGCGGTTGCCATCTACATGGTGTTTTCGCCCAGCGGCCAGGTCGGGTTCTTCTACACGTTCTTCTGGATTTCGCTGCTCTACATCGCCTGGACCATCGTGACGATTCCGTACTCCGCGTGGGGCGCGGAACTGTCGCTCGACTATCGCGAACGCACGCACATCACAGGCTGGCGCGAGATGCTGGGCATCGTCGGCCAGCTTCTCGTGATGGCGCTGCCCGTGGTGTTGCCGTGGCTCGCGGTGAACGGTTTTACCAGCCTCGAAAGCACCCGCGGCGATTCGATGGCGCCGCTGCTGCACATCGTCGCCGTGATCACCGTGATCACACTGTTCGTCTCGCTGGCCGGACTGCTTTGGACGTTGCCGGAAGTGCGAGTGCCCACCTCCCACGTCAACTGGTTCTCAGGCATGCGGGTGATCTGGCGCAACGGTCCGTTCAAACGTCTGATTCTCGTGAACGTCTTCAACGGCATGGGATGGACGGTGTGCGGCACGTTGTTCGTTTTTTACGTGCGCTACATTCTCGAAGCCGGTCTCGCCGCAACCGGTTGGCTGTTGCTCGTCTACTACGCCGCCGGCGTCATCGGCGCGCCCCTTTGTACGAAGGGCGGCAACCTCATCGGCAAACACCGGATGTGGGCCTGGACGATCATCTTCACGTGCGTCGCATATCTTCCGGCGACATTGCTCGGGCCCGGCGACGAATTGTGGTTCGCGTTGATCCTCTCGTTCACCGGACTATCGATCGCGAACGGCGGCATCCTCGGTTCGTCGATGTCGGCGGACGTGATCGACATCGATACGCTGCGCAGCGGCCAGCAACGCGGCGCCTTGTTCATGGCGTTGTGGGCGTTGGCGTCGAAGTTTGCCGCAGCGCTCGGTGCGCTGGTGGCACTCAATCTGCTGGACATCATGGGTTTCGAACCCGCGGATCACGACGCTGCCGGCAAGCCCGCGTTACTGTTCCTCTACATCGTGTTGCCGATCATCTGTTGGTTGATTGCCGCGGCGATCATCTGGAACTATCCGATCACCGAAGTGCGGCACAAGCGGATACGCGCGCGGGTGGAACGAAGAATCGCGGCCAGCGCCTCACCGCAACTGTTGGCCGATTGAAGCAGTGCGCAACACGTACAACATCAGTCTGTTGCGGCGGCGCATTCAGGAATCGCTGCCGAGACAACTTTCGCCCGCAGGTGAATCGGCGGTTGAGGGATTTCTGTCGCTGCCTGGCGCGAGTGCGTGGCGGCCGGACCGGCTGGGGCTCAGAGAGTTGTCGTTCATCTTCGACATCGGCTTGCCGTTCGCGTTGATGGGCGACAAACCCGTAGCGAAAACGCTTGGGCTACACGCCGGCGATGCGGTTCGCGACGGACGCTTGCCCGACTCCAATCTATGGAGTGCCGTGCATGCCGTTGCGCTGTTGTGTCATTGGGGGCTCGATGTGCGCCTGGTCAGCGGTGCGATGGCGCCGCTGCAGTTCGAGGCGCAGATACCGGAGCGGGCATCGTTCAAACTCGAGGTGCGGCGCTCGGTGCTCGAGCCAGTGAATGCGGGACTCGTGGCGCTCGACATGCGCGGCGCAACCGCGAGCTTCGACGCTGCGGCCGCGTACTACTGCGAACAGTTCGCCACCGGCCTCATCGGGGTGCTGCTGTTCGAACCGCGCTTCTGGATCGGTGTAGAGCAGAAAGAGTGGCTGCACATGGCGCGGCTCGCACCGGGCACCTCGGGTTTGGAACCGCGCATGCTCGGTTGCGCCGATGGCGAGCGATTCTCCGGCGTGCAGGCACTGCGATTGCCCCTGTTAACCTAGAGAGACGAAAAGCAGAAGGAGAGACCGTGAAGCTTGCCATTGATTTTCCATCGATCGCGTTTCGCGAAGGTCCCGCGGCGGTCGCGAAACTCGCCGCGGAAGTGGAGCGCATCGGTTACGACCAGCTCGACATCTTCGACCACGTCGTCATGGGATTTCCGATCGAGGGCAGGACGGATCTTCAGTACCCCGCGAAGATGCCGATTCTCGAAGCGCTCGTGACGCTAGGGTTCTGCGCGGCGGTGACGTCGCGCATCGGCCTCGGCACGGAAGTGCTCGTGCTGCCGCAACGGCAACCCGTGCTTGTCGCCAAACAAGTGAGCACGCTCGACACGCTGTCCGGTGGGCGAGTGCGCCTCGGTGTGGGTGTTGGCTGGCAGTCGTCCGAATACGATGCACTCGGCGAATCGTTCGGCGATCGTGGCAAACGGATGGATGAGGCGTTGCAGGTGCTGCGCGCTTGCTGGCGCGACGAGCGCGTCGACTTTTCCGGCGACCACTACAGCGTCACGGCCATGGGTATGGAACCGAAACCGCCCCAAGGTGCGGCATTGCCGATCTGGGTAGGTGGTCATTCGCCTGCTGCGTTGCGTCGCGTTGGCCAATACGGTGACGGCTGGTTGGCGGCGCTGGTCAACAACAAGGAACGTGTAGCGAAGGAGATGCACACCATCCGTGAGCATGCGCAGCGTTACGGCCGCGACCCGAACGCGATTCAGTTTCAAACCATGCTGGCGCCCCCGCCGCGTGAAAACGACGATGGTAAGGGGAAGGGATTCTTCGCCGACCCCGATCGCGTTGCACGTCGCGCAGCCGATATCGCGGAACTCGGCTTCGGATGGGTATCCCTGAACGGCACCAACCTGTTTCAGTCGGGTGCACGGACGGTTGCAGCGATGGTCGACGCGTTCGGTGCGCTGCACGACCGGTTGCGCCGGGAAGTGGGCTGACGAATTTCGCGCATGGCGCGTCTGCTGCAGCTCATTTTCGTCGTTTGTCTCATAGCGTGGCCGGTGGCGTGGTTGAAGAACGACACGCTGCCGAAGGTGTTGTCGTTTTCGCACGCGCTCGCAACGGAACCGCGGCAACAGGCTATCGAGAAGCCACCGATCGATGTCGAAATGGGTGGCGTCTCCTATCGCGTCGAACCGGCGTACCACTATGCACTCGACGGCATGGTGGTGTCGTATCGGATACACGACGGCAACTACATGCTGCATCGCTTGTGGAACGACCATCTCAACGTAGCCGACATCTGTGTGGTGTGGGGCGATGACGCGGGTGGAGTCGATCTGCACGCGTTCGATTTCCGCAACGGCGAGTTCACGTGCATGTTCGAGACACGCAGCGATAAGGACTGGCGCGCGTTTCGCCTCGACCAGATTTCGAACAACCATCTGCTGACGGCCGATCCGGCTCTACGAGTTCGAATCGAGAGCGTCGCAGTCGGCGACCAGATCCACTTCGAGGGGTATCTCGCGAGCTACTCGAATGCGTCGGGCTTCAACCGCGGCACCAGCACCACTCGAGCCGATACCGGTAACGGCGCCTGCGAGACGGTCTACGTCACAGAATTCGACATTGCCGATCCGGCGCCACGCGGCTGGCGTAAGCTGCAAAGCGCCGCGCTGTGGGGAATGCTGATAAGCGGCGCCGCGTGGCTGTTGGGAGTCGGCAAAGGTTGGTTCTGAGGCATCAACGTGCGGGAAGGTGAAGCGTGCGCGTACTGATTCTCGGTAGCGGACTGGCAGGCATCACGTCTGCCTACTACCTGCGCAAACTCGGCTGCGACGTCACCGTCGTAGACCGCGCTCCCGGCGCAGGTCGCGAAACGAGCTTCGCAAACGGCTCGATGATCACGCCGAGCCTGGCAGACCCGTGGAACGCACCCGGCGTTTTCGGCGCACTAGTACGCTCGTTGGGGCGGGAGGATTCGGCGATTCTGCTGCGCGCCGGCGCGATTCCGTCGCTGTTCGGTTGGGGCATCGCCTTCCTGCGCAATTCCGCATCGAAGCACTTCGAGCGCAACTATCTCCGCAACGTCGGGCTGGTGCATTACTCGCAGCAGATCATGCGCGACCTGATGCAGACCCATGTATTGAAGTTCGACTACGTCGACGACGGCACGATGAAAATCTTCCGCGATGAAGCCTCGTTCGAGCACGGCATCAAGATTGCGCACTGGTTGAAGCAGGTTGGCATCGAACATCGTCAGCTCGATACCGACGGCGTCGTGAGAATCGAACCGAATCTGGCGCACGTCGCAGACGAGATCGTCGGCGGCATCGGATATCCCGGTGACGAGACCGGCAACGCACGAATGTTCTGCGAGGAAATGCGGCGCGTCTGCGAGGAATCGGGCGTGCGGTTCCGTTTCGCTGAGAACGTCGTCGAGATCGTCCGCAAGCGCAAGCGGATCGAAGGTATGCGAACCGCGAAAGAGATGCTGACGGCCGACGCATACGTGCTTGCCGCGGGCAGCTTCAGCTCGTTGTGGAGCAAACAACTCGGCTTCGACATTCCAGTCCGCCCCGCGAAGGGCTACTCCATCTCGGTGCCGATGCATCGTTGGGAGCCGAAGCCGCGCGTGCCGGTTGTAGATGATTCGTTGCACGCCGCGCTGGTACCCGTTGGCGGCGTCTTGCGCGTGGCCGGCACGGCTGAGTTCACCGGCTATGACGTGATGGTGAATCCGAAGCGCATCGCCAATCTCGTCAACCTGTTCGCGCGGGTGTATCCGAAACTTGCAGAACGTGTCGGCGATGTCGACGTGCAGCCGTGGTGTGGGCTGCGACCATTAACGCCGGACGGCATGCCGATTGTGTGTCAATCACCCATCGAGAACCTGTACCTCAACACCGGCCATGGGCCGCTCGGTTGGTCGATGGCGTGCGGGTCCGGTCAGGCGATCGCCCACATGGTTACCGGTGCACCGACCGGCATCGACATGGCCAGCTTCGGCCTGAAGCGCTTCTGACGGCCGCGCAATGGTGACGGCGCACGACGCACCGACCGCACACGATCCCTGGATACTGGTCTTCGACGGCGATTGCGGCTTCTGCCGATACTGCGTGGACTACGCGCGCGCGGTGACCGATGTCGAAGCAGGCCGTGCGGTTCGATACGAGCCGTTCCAGAGCGTTGCGGCACAGTATCCCGACATATCGATCGACGAGTTCAAGGCGTCGATCCGCCTGGTCACGCCCGCCGCGCGATTCCACGGCGCGCATGCAGCATTCCGAATACTGGCGCTTGCCCCTCGATTGCGCGGCTGGCTCTGGTGTTACCGGTACGTGCCGCTCTTCGCGGTCATCGCCGAGGCGCTGTATCGATTGACGGCACGCCATCGCGGCGCCGTCTATCGGATCGCACGGCTGCTGTTCGGCGCGCGC
>CAZLDA010000179.1:0-7399 GCA_964557875.1 uncultured Pseudomonadales bacterium
TGCGCCGTATGGGCTTTGAATTGCCGGATTTCGACTTCACCGTGCCCGGCGTCACGTCAATCTCGGCCGACCTGCACAAATATGCGTACGCACCCAAGAACATCTCGTGCGTCCTGTACAAGAACAAGGACATCCGCTTTCATCAGTACTTCTCGAACAGGAGAAATACCTGTTATGCACTCGTTAATCCCGCCGTTCTGAGCACTAAATCCGGTGGACCCTACGCCGGCGCATGGGCGCTCATGCACTATCTCGGCGAATCGGGCTACCGCACGATCGTTGCGAAGGTGCAGGACGCGACGCGGCGTTTCGTCGACGGCATCAACGCGATCGATGGGCTTCGCGTGCTGGGCGAACCGGACATGTGCATGTTTTCCTTCGCATCGGACGAACTCAACATATTCGAACTTGCCGACAAGATTCGCGAGAAGTCGTTTTACATGCAACCCCAATTCACGCATGGCGTGACTCCAGCGAACCTGCACATCTCGCTCAACTGGGGCGTGGCTGACAGTGTGGATGAAGCGCTCGCTGTGCTTCAGGAAGCCATCCGCGAAGTGCGCGCGAACCCCAACCCGATTGATCTGAAGCAGGTGCGGGCCACGGTGCATGGAATACTCCAGACCGAGGGCGACAATGCCAAGCAGGCGCTCCGCGAAATGGCCGGGATTGGCGACGGCGACTTGCCCAAATCAATGGCGTTAATCAATGCCGTCATGGATGCGCTGCCCGACGAAGTGGCCGAGTATCTGCTTTCCGACTATATGAACCAAGTCTTCGTTTAACTGGCCGGAGAGATCCCTCATGACGACGCGCGCCTCCTCCGCCAACGGATCCCAACGCTGGGTCATTCCCTGTGTGCTTGGGGTTTCGCTCTATGTAGCGTTCATCGATCGGATGAATCTGGCGCTCGCCATGCCCCAGCTGGCCGAACACTACGGCTGGACGACGGAAGAAATCGGCGATAAGGGCGGACTCCTGCTGGGCGCGTTCTATGTGGCGTATGGATTCTCTAACCTGCTCCTCAGCGCTTTTGCGGCGCGCATTGGGCCGCGCCGCAGCCTGATCGCGTTGGTATGCGCCTTCTCATTTTTTACGATACTCGGTGCGCCGCTCAGCTACTCCCTGTCCCTGTTCATCGTAACTCGCATTTGCCTTGGGATCGGAGAGGGCGTCCACTTCCCGATGATGAACGCCGTCACCAAGCATTGGTTCCCGCTTCACGAGCGATCGCGCGCCAATGCGATATGGGTCTTCGGAAGCACGCTGGCCGTCATGACGATGCCATTCATACTGATCCCCGTCATCTCCCTTTTTGGATGGAAGACCATGCTCGTTGGATGCGGCGTCATCGGAATGATTGTCACCATCCCCCTGCTCTATTTGTTCGTGTACGACACACCGCGCCATTCGCCGCGGGTGTCGCCCGGCGAAGCCGCATATATCGAATCTCATATGGAAACGGACGCCCCCACGCCGGCAGACTGGTCCTTCTTGAAAGTACCGGTGTTTTGGCTTGCCGTCTCGGGCGCGATCCTGAGCAATTACTGTGTTTACGGCATCCTCAATTGGCTTCCGATCTATTTTACCGAGGCTCGCGGCGTTGACTTTTCCCAACTTGCTTATGCGGCGTCTCTGCCGTATGCCGCCGGATTTATTTCGTTCGTTCTGTACGCGTATCTCGGCGACAAGACCAACCGGCGAATCCTACTTGCGGGCATCGGCTTTTTCGGCGCCACGTTGAGCATCGTCGCCGCGACCACAGCGCCTACCACGGTACTTGCAGTCGTGGCTTTCTCGTTCGCGACTTTCTTTCAAACAGCGTACATCTCCCAGGAATTCGCCATCTTGCAGCGGATCCTCCCTGCCCAGATCATCGGTAAGGCAACCGGCATCTCCAACGGCATGTCGGTACTCTTCGGCGCAGTCGGCGGAACGGTGCTGCTCGGACGAATCGTCGCCGCGACCGGCAGTTACGATGCGGGACTCTACAGTGTCGTCGCCGCGACCGCGCTTGGCGGCATCGTGATGTTTGTCCTCTCGCGCAAGGTCAAATACTAAGCAGAAGGAATTCGCAATGGGACTCATCAGCGTTAATCCGGCGACCGGCGCCACGCTCGCGCAATACGAAGAGCATTCCCGCGAACAATGCGACGGCATCCTGCGTCAAACATACTCCGCGTTTACTCGTTGGCGGCACATGGATTTCAATGCGCGCGCGGCTTGCTTTAATCAGCTCGCGGGGCTGTTACGCGAAGACATCGAATCGCTTGCGCGCGGTATCACACGCGAAGTCGGCAAACCTATTCGCGATGCGCGCGCCGAGATCAACAAGAGCGCCGGAACCTGCGAATACTTCGCCGCCAATGCCGCTGCGTTGCTACGGGACGAGCCTGTCCCTACCGAGGCACAAAAAAGTTACCTGCGGTATGAGCCGCTCGGGACCATTCTGGGCATCATGCCATGGAACTTCCCCATGTGGCAGGTGATCCGCTACGCGGCACCCGCACTGATGGCGGGCAACGCCACGGTGCTCAAGCATGCCAACAACGTCACGGGCTCTGCGCTGGCCATTGAGAACCTGTTTAAACGCGCGGGTTTTCCAGAACATCTGTGCCGCGCCCTCATCATCGATGTGCCGGCGGTCAAGCACATCATTCAGCACCCGCTGGTGGCCGCTGTAACCCTCACCGGGAGCCTCCGGGCCGGAAAAGATGTCGCCAGCATCGCGGGGGCCGCTGTGAAAAAGTGCGTAATGGAACTCGGCGGAAGCGATCCCTTTATCGTACTGGAGGATGCCGATCTCGATGCGGCAGTGGAAACCGGCGTCACAAGCCGCTTGCTCGTGAGCGGTCAGGTCTGTATTTCGCCGAAGCGCTTCATCGTCCTCGAATCGCGCCGGGCCGAATTTGAATCGAAACTTGTCGCACGGATGCGCGCGGCCAAAATGGGCGATCCTGCCGATGAGAAAACCGCCTACGGCCCCATGGCCCGCCGCGATCTGCGTGAAGTCGTGAACCGTCAGGTCCAGACCTGTGTCGCCCGGGGCGCTACGATGCTCCTCGGCGGGCAGATTCCCGATGGTCCCGGCGCGTACTACCCGGCAACCGTGCTCACGGGAGTGGCGCCCGGCATGCCCGCGTACGACGAGGAGATATTCGGACCCGTGGCCGCCATCATCCCCGTTAAGGACGAGACCGAAGCCGTGCGTGTCGCGAATGACACACCATACGGACTTGGTGCAGTCGTGTTTAGCCGCGACATCCCTCGCGCGGAACGGCTTGCGCAGCAAATCGATGCCGGCAGTTGCTTCGTGAACGCTGCGGTACGCTCCGATGCGCGCTTGCCCTTCGGCGGCATCAAGCAATCCGGATTCGGCCGTGAACTGGGCGCACAGGGTATTAGGGAATTCACAAATACCAAGACAATCTATATCGCATGATTGGGTAATCAACCCAACGCAGGAACTGTCATGAGATTATTTCGCTGGAGATTGCTGAAGTACGTAGCGGTAGGTCTGGTTCTGCTGATCGTGTTGTCCGGCGTTGGCATCGTAGTTTACCTGCGGGGCACGATCGCCCCAACCAATGGAACATTCACCGTTTCCCATCTCGGTCGTCCCGTCACTATTTCCTTCGACGACTACCAACGGCCCTATGTCCGAGCGGAGACCCTTGAAGACGCATTGTTTGCCGAAGGTTGGTTGCACGCGAGCCACCGGCTTTGGCAAATGGAATTGCTCCGGCGCGCAGGTGGGGGCCGGCTCGCTGAATTGCTCGGCGCGGGAATGCTGGAGTCAGACACGGAGCTTTGGCGCATGGGCGTGCCGCAGCTTGCGGCGCAACTCGAACAGAACGCATCGGACGATATGCGGCGGTATATCGAGGCGTATGTGCACGGCATCAATGAGGCAATCGCGTCCGGTTCGTTCGGTGCGATCGAATTCCTGTTGCTCAGATCTAAACCAGAGCCCTGGCAGGCAGGCGACGTATATGCACTGGGCGCGCTGATGGCCTTCCAAAGCGCCGGGAATTCCGAGAACGAGTTACTCCGGCTGGCCCTCTTCGAAGAGCTGGGCGCGGACCGGGCGGCCATTTTCCTGACGCACGACGATTCACAGCCAGACTTCCCTTATGTAGTGCCGCCAGCTATCGATGCCGGTTCAGGCGAGTTGACGGATGCGCTGCAACGCATGGCCGCAACCAACCCTGTAGACACGGCATTGATGCCCCGTTTCGCCTTTGGAAGCAATGGCTGGGTCGTGTCGGGGAATCGATCAAAGTCGGGCAATGCGCTGTTCGCGTTTGATTCACACGACGATCTCGGTCTGCCCAACCTGTTCTATGAAGTCCATCTGTTCTTTGGCGACGGCCGACAGATTCGCGGCTGGTCCGTGGCGGGTCTGCCCGGCGTAATCAATGGATACAACGAGCGCATCGCCTGGGGCTTCACGAACATCGGCGACACGCAAGACCTCTTCATCGAGACCCGCTCGGAAGAAAATCCGGCTTTGTTCAAGGACGACGACACGTGGTACGAAGCGCGCACGGAGATTGTCGAAATCCCGGTGGCGGGACGTGAAACGCCCGAGCGGATAACGATCACGTATACGAAGAACGGACCGCTGATATCGGAGAGCCCGCCCATCGCTCTGCGCTGGACCATTCAGGACATCGATGGCATGGGGATTGACAGCATCATGGACTTCAACCTCGCGCGGAATTGGGAAGAATTCACCGCGGCGCTGGACGGCTTCGCGGCGCCGTCATTGAACGCGACCTACGCGGACATCGACGGCAACATCGGTTTTC
The DNA here is from genome assembly GCA_964557875.1 of uncultured Pseudomonadales bacterium. Taxonomy (GTDB): domain Bacteria; phylum Pseudomonadota; class Gammaproteobacteria; order Pseudomonadales; family Azotimanducaceae; genus DATJGR01. Next base: position 4,812 of record CAZLDA010000179.1, read on the forward strand.
GCACGGCGGGTTTGCTGCCAATCCGAGGCAGTGGTGTGGGTCTGGTGCCCCTCGCAGGCGATGATCCGGGTAACCGCTGGCAAGGCTACGTTCCGACCGAGCAAATGCCCGAAATTCTCAATCCCCCAACAGGATTCATCGCGGCCGCCAATGCGCGCGTGAATTCAATCAACAACCCGCCGCTGGTTTCCGCGGACAACGCGCCCGGCTATCGCATTCGTCGCTTGCATACGGTGCTGTCGTCCCGTTCGGATTTTACTATGGACGATATGCGGATCCTGCAGAGAGATTGGTATGACCAACAGGCCGCCCTACTGTTGCCGGCTTTGTTGCCTGCGCTCGAAGGCGCGGAACTTTCAGACATCGACCGCGCAGCATTGGCGGCCCTCCATGACTGGCAGGAAGATCCTCAGGCCCTGCCCGAATTGGGTGCGCCTCTCATCTTTCAGGCCTGGTACCGCGCGCTCGCTGTCGAGGTGTTTCGTCCAGGCATGAGCGATGCTTTGTTCAAGCATCTCTTCAAGAGCAACTACCCGCTGAATCATTCTCTGGACTGGCTCATACTGCATGATACGAACAGCACCTGGTGGCGCGGTGATTCCAGTAAAATTATTCGCACTGCGTTTTCGGTGGCGATCGCTGAAATTCGCGATGTGCAAGGAAACTCCGTGGACGCATGGCGGCTGGATCGCACGCATCGCGTGAAGCTCGAACACGAACTCGGGAAAGCCGTCCCGCAACTGGCATGGCTGTTCAACGCGGACCCAGCGCCGTGGGGCGGCTCAACCGCGACTGTCGGCCGGGCACGCTACCGCTACGATCGCGCATACGACGTCACGTCCGCTGCCACCGTCCGGGTTGTCGGCGAAATGATATCTTCGGCCCCGCAGATGCAAGCCATCATGCCTGGCGGGCAATCCGGCCATCCGCTGAGCCCTCATTACACTAATCAATTCCATCTGTGGCTCAATGGCGAGACGCTGCCAATCGCGCAACATCCGGGCGATGTTGAAGGGTCGAGTCTCACCCTGACACCCGACCTTTAGACGAATGCATCGTGCAATCAAAAATTACCCGGATCGAGAACTCGCGTTTTTTGCAGACAATGACCTGCGAGATCTGCGGTGTCAGCAATTCCCGCAACTATTTGATAGCGTCTTGGCTCTGTTCAGCGGTTCGACTGCCACCCGGATTGTCCCGGACGCGTAACATGGACTGCGAAACGAGATTCGCAGTGCAGGTGCACGCAACTTATTACACGTACGATTGGAACGTGGCTGTAATCAAGAATTGGTGTACAGTGTCGTGTACAGCAGAAACTAGAAGCTATCCCAAAACCGTCATTACGAGGAGTGAAGTGTGCGACGAAGCAATCTCTTCGGCCAGAATACTTGGGTTCTTCTCTATTGACATGTGCGACGTGGCATTCCTGCGGTTTTAGGATAGGTTCTAGCTTTCCAGCCACAACGAGAGTTGCGCATCTTCGTTTTCGTTGATCGGCTTGTTCCAGCGAATCTCGTCCATGGTTCGACCGGTTATTACACTGACATCGTATCGACAGATCAGATCGTCAGGGTTACCAGGCTGCGCATAGTCGTCCATCATTTTGCTCAACTTCCAATCCGGACCATGCTGATAAGTAAGTATCCATCGGCCGCGCAAACGCTTTCCATAAAGATCGAACTCCAGTCTCCCTTTCTGAAATGCGGTCAATGGGTCTTCGCAACATGCATACATGCCGATGTCCCAAACCATCTGTGGACCGGCCCCATAGCAACCTTCGGGTATAAGCCTTTCGGAAGCTAGATGGCCGAGCGAATGATCGTTTACATGGATCGCCCGACGAGGCACAGCCGGATCGATGCTCGGCCCTTCATAGATTACAAAGCTCATCAATACTCCATTGATCTCAAGTCGAAAGTCATAGTGCAGGTACTTGGAGGCGTGCTTTTTGATCACAAATCGCAGTAAGACTAAAGGTGCGGTCATCCGCGTATCTCTCACGCCATACATCGTAGGTTCTCCGATCATCGCTGCATTGTCTGACATGAAGTACCCTCCGGCTCCGGAGTTAGATTGCACTGCATCCAGTGAACACACGAATTGCACTAATGACAACAGAACGTTAGTTAGTATGCGGCTGTCAAGGTGCAAGTTTCGGTGGAAGCTTGCTGATATTCAGGCGCGGTTACACTTCAACGGGGCAGAGATGATTTGTCCTTTTGGTATTGCCCATCCCGAAAACTCGTGTTTGTGGCCAGCCGTGACATACACGATCGTCTGAAATCGCTATGCTGTCAAGTGTTGCGGCAATCTACTCTCCCGTAAATCTCGACTTCCGTATCCCCCCGCCTCTTTCTGCGGCGGACCAATTACCAAATCCTTACTCTATCCGATGGGCCGGTATTCGGGGACGGACCAGGGTTAGTGAAGTCGCCGACGCTTCCAAATCGCGAATATCGCCGGATACACGGTCAGTTCCAACAGGAATGATGTCGCCAATCCGCCGACCATTGGCGCGGCGATGCGCTTCATGACGTCCGCGCCGGTCCCCGTGCTGAACATGATCGGCACGAGCGCGATGAAAG
>CAZLDA010000180.1:0-7395 GCA_964557875.1 uncultured Pseudomonadales bacterium
CGAGCAGATTGACCACACGATCCGAGTATTCGAACTGCATGACCGACGTCGTCACCGAGATGCCGCGCTCACGCTCCATCGCCATCCAGTCCGACGTCGCGTGTCGGTCGGACTTGCGTGCCTTGACCGTGCCGGCCAGCTGAATGGCGTTGCCGAGCAGCAGCAGCTTTTCGGTAACTGTCGTCTTGCCGGCGTCGGGGTGCGAGATGATCGCGAACGTCCGCCGCGCCGTCATGGGCTGTTTCACGGGGAACACCCTTAAAAAAGCGCGCGATTATACGGTTTTGATGTCGGAACGCGATGCAGCGGTCAGCGCAGCAGCTGTGGCACGAGCGACAGCGCCAGCACGCGGGCGTCTTCGTTGCCGAGTTCCGCCGGATAGTAGTCCTTGCGCAGACCGATCTCGCGGAAGCCAAGCGACGCGTACAACGCACCTGCGACACGATTCGACGGCCGAACCTCGAGATAGATCACGGTGGCGCCCCGCCGCTCGGCGCGATCGATCATGTGCACCACGATCTGGCGACCGAGCCCGTTGCCCTGCTGATCGCGGCGGACACATACGTTCAGCAGATGCGCCTCGTTGGCGCCAATCGACAGAATTCCATGCCCGATCAGGTCGCGCTCGCGCTCGGCCACCCAGCACTCGTGGCGCGACTTCAGACAATCGCTGAACACGCCACGCGTCCACGGAAAGGCGTAGCTGCGCGTCTCGTTCTCGATCACGCGATCGAGGTCTTCCGGCGTCATCGGCCGGAAGTTCAGGTGCGGATGTGCGTGGATACGTTGAGCCACAGCTGCCTCTTCTCGTTGGGATCGGCTCGCAACGTCCGCAAGTCTGGGAGCCGTCGCGTATCAACCCCGAGTTGTGCGTCGTGTTCCAGCAATCCCTGCGCGGCGGCGCCGAACAACAGCAGACACCGAGCATTTGCGCGCTCGATCTGGCCACGCAAAAAACCGCGATAGGCATTGCGTGCAGCGGACTCGCTGGCATCTCCTGTTTGAGTTTGTGGCCACCTGAACTGCGACTTCTGCGGCTGCACGACGCTGCCTGCCAAGGCACTCGCAAATGCGACCACGATGTCCTTCTCCAGCTGCAGGTCTGCCGGGCTCGCGCACTCTCCAACCGCAACAAAACCGCCAGCGGCGATGCATTCGAGCGTGATCTTGAGTTCGGATGCGCGCGGTGAGGTGACCGGCGCGGGTGCGACGGTTTTCTCCGGCACCCGTTCGCGCACTGAAGGCTTTACGCGGCGAGTCGACTCGGGCGCGTGCACCTGCGGGGGCGTCACGACACCAACAGGCGCTACCGCAAAAGGTGCATCGCGCCGAATCCACACATCGATGCCCATGCCGGCCAGCGCGCGCCGTTGCCGATCCGTCAGTCCGATCGATGCGATGTTCATGGCGGCATTCTACCCAAGCATGTTGCCAATCCTATAAGGGCTTCCTAGAACCGCGTCGACCTTCCCAGCATCAGGCGCGTCCTTCACTCCACTTTGCACCGCACTTTGCATTCCCGGTATGGTTACGGCCCTTTCCGCGCGGGTTTTCGATGAAGTACCACACCGACGATGTCCGGATCACTGGAATGGAAGAGGTGCTGCCGCCGGAAGCGCTGCTGGCCGATTTGCCGATCTCGGATGCGGCCTCGCAACTCGTCTACAACGAACGACGCGAACTCAGCGACATCATCCACGGACGGGACCCGCGACTGATCGTAGTGATCGGGCCGTGCTCGATCCACGACCCCGCCGCTGCGCTCGAATACGCCGGACGGCTTTCCGAACAGATCGTACGCTATCGCGACACGCTGAAGATCGTGATGCGCGTGTACTTCGAGAAGCCGCGCACGACGGTCGGCTGGAAGGGCCTGATCAACGACCCGCACCTGAACAACTCATACGACATCAATGTCGGTTTGCGTACCGCGCGCAGCTTGTTGCGCTCGCTCATCGAGCAAGGCGTCGCCACCGGCACCGAGTACCTGGATCCAATCTCGCCGCAGTACTTCGGCGATCTCGTCTGCTGGGGCGCAATCGGTGCACGAACTACCGAGAGCCAGATTCACCGCCAGCTCGCGTCCGGTCTCTCCTGCCCGATTGGCTTCAAGAACAGTACGGATGGATCGGTGCAGGTTGCAGTGGACGCTGTGAAGTCCGCCCACCATCCGCACATCTTCCTTTCCGTTACGAAACAAGGACGTTCGGCAATTTTCTCGACATCGGGTAACGACGATTGCCATATCATTCTGCGCGGTGGCGGCGGCAAGCCGAACTACGACGCGGAGTCCGTTGCGCGTGCGGCGCTAGCACTCGAAGCCGCCGGACTGACACCAAAGCTGATGGTGGACATGAGTCACGCGAACAGCAGCAAACAGTTTCGACAGCAGCTCAACGTTACCGCGGACATCAGCCGGCAGCTTGAAAGCGGCCGGTCGCAGATCATGGGCGTGATGATCGAGAGCAACCTGATCGAAGGTAGACAGGACATCGGCACCGGACGCGCGCTCACCTACGGACAGAGCGTCACGGACGCGTGCATCGGCTGGGACGACTCCGCGGCGTGCCTCGAGCAACTCGCCAACGCGGTGGCGAAGCGGAATGGCCCTTCTATTCGACGTGCCGAGCTCGACGGAGACGATCAGGACACCGGCGGCGGCTGAACACGATCGGTCTGCGCCGCCATCACGAAGTCGTTCTTGTGCAAACCACCGACTACGTGCGTCCACCATCCCACGGTCACACGACCCCACTCGGTGAGAATCGCAGGGTGATGATCCTCGGCTTCGGCGAGCGCTCCAACGCGGTTCGTGAAATCGAGCGCGGCTGCGAAGTTTGCGAACTGGAACACCCGCTCGAGCCGCTCGATGCCATCGCGCGTCGCGATGCTCCACTCCGGGACCTGCCGCAGCAGTGCGTCGCGTTCCGGCCCTTGTACGCCCCTGGAACCGCGCGTGACGCGCTCACAGCGTTGGTCAGCCAGTGTGTTCGCCATCGCCGCTGTCCTGGTTGCCTTTGATCGATCGAGCTCTTATCGATCGGAACAGCCACTGCGCCGGACCGCTCAACGCATACAACACGCTGAGCATCAAAAGTATGCGCGGCGGGTCGGCCAGCACGATCGCGAAGCCGAGCACGGCCGCAACCAGCGCGATGAAGGGCACGCGGCCGCGCAGCGTCAGCATCTTGGGGGAGAAATACCGGAAGTTGCTCACCATCAGCATCGCAGCGACGGTGGTCACCAGCGCGATGAGGCACGCTTGCAGAAAGCCGACCAACTCACCCGCTGTGCGGCCGTCTTCGAGTACCCAGATGGTCGTGACGACCACGCAGGCCGCTGCCGGGCTTGCCAACCCGGTGAACGACGACACTTCGCCACCCTGCGAATTGAACCGGGCGAGCCGTAGCGCCGTGCAGGCCATATAGATGAACGTGACCACCCAGCCGAACTGTCCGAGCTGCGACAGCGCCCAGGTAAACGCAACGAGCGCTGGAGCCACACCGAATGCGACCATGTCAGAAAGACTGTCGTACTCGGCCCCGAAGGCGCTTTGCGTTCGAGTCAGCCGCGCAACGCGACCATCTGCCGTATCCAGGAAAACGGCTGCATATGTCGCAATCGCCGCGGGAATGACGTTGCCGTTCATTGCCGCGACGATTGAATAGAAGCCGGCGAACAAGGCGCCCGTGGTGATCAGATTCGGCAGTAGATAGATGCCGCGTCGCGCGGGCGCAATCCCCTCATTCAGGTTGTTGGGCCGTGGCGATATTGCCCGCAGCGGGCTTGTTCTTTCCGGTTCCCTCGAGGGTTCGGTCAAGGCGCTGCCCCGTTCAGTTTTTCTCGCGATCTACCAACCGCTTTGCGTGAATCCACGGCATCATCGCGCGCAGTTTTTCGCCCACCTGCTCGATCTGATGCGCTTGACTGATGCGCCGCATTGCCTTGATCGACGGCGCACCCGCCTGATTCTCAGAAACGAATTCGCGCGCGAATCTGCCGGTCTGAATTTCCTCGAGAATACGCTTCATCTCGGCCTTCGTCTCGGCGGTGACGATGCGCGGGCCGCGCGTGAGGCCACCGTACTCCGCGGTGTTCGACACCGTGTACCACATGTTCGTGATGCCGCCTTCGTAGAAGAAGTCGACGATCAACTTCAGTTCGTGCAGACATTCGAAATACGCCATCTCCGGCGCATAGCCCGCTTCGACAAGCGTTTCGAAGCCGGCTTGAACCAACGCTGCGGCGCCGCCGCACAACACAGCCTGCTCGCCGAAGAGATCGGTCTCGGTCTCTTCGCGGAAAGAGGTCTCGATTACGCCGGCACGACCACCACCGTTCGCCGATGCGTACGAAAGCGCAGTCTCTTTGGCCGAGCCGCTCGAGTCTTGCGCGATTGCAATGAGGCTCGGCACGCCGCCACCTTCGACATACGTGGAGCGCACCGTGTGGCCCGGACCTTTCGGCGCGATCATGATCACATCGAGATCCTTGCGCGGTTCGATCAACTGGAAGTGGATGTTGAAGCCGTGACCGAACGCAATCGTCGCACCCTGCTTGAGGTTCGGTTCGATCTGGTCGCGGTAGAGCGCCGGCTGCAACTCGTCGGGCGTCAGGATCATCACCACGTCGGCGTCCTTCACCGCAGCAGGAACCTCGGCAACCTTCAGTCCCGCGTTCTCCGCTTTGCGCCACGAGCCGGACCCCTTGCGCAGGCCGACGACGAGATTCTTCACACCTGAATCGCGCAGGTTGTTGGCATGCGCGTGGCCTTGCGAGCCGTAGCCAACGATGACCACCTTCATGCCCTGAATGATCGAAAGGTCTGCGTCCTTGTCGTAATAAACCTGCATAACAGCTCCCCTTGACTCTTTAGTTAGAGACCTAGAATTTTCTCGCCGCGTCCGATGCCCGACACGCCGCTGCGCACGACTTCCAAGACGATCGCCTTACCGATCGCGCCGATGTATCCATCCAGTTTTTCGGACGGCCCCGTCAACTGCACGGTATAGGTGGTATCGGTAACGTCGATGATCTGACCGCGAAAAATATCCGTAGTGCGCTTGATCTCGGCGCGCGTTGTTCCTTCCGCGCGCAGCTTTATCAACATCAATTCGCGTTCGACGTGATCACCGTCGGTCAGATCCATCACTTTGACCACTTCGATCAGCTTGTTCAGCTGTTTCGTGATCTGCTCGATCTTCGATGCGTCGCCGGTAGTCGTGACCGTGAGGCGCGACAGTGTTTCGTCTTCCGTCGGCGCGACCGTGAGCGTTTCGATGTTGTAGTTTCGTTGCGCAAACAAGCCGACGACACGCGACAACGCGCCTGCCTCGTTTTCGAGCAGAACGGCAATGATTCGGCGCATCAGTTCGTCTCCGAACGGGAAAGGAACATGTCGCGCATCGAGCCGCCTTTGATCGCCATCGGATACACGTGCTCTTCCGGATCGACGTGAACGTCGAGGAACACCAGGCGCTTCCGGTATTTCTCGCTGAACGCTTCCGTCATGGCCGGCATCAGTTCACCGAATCGTTCGACTCGAATTCCGACGTGCCCGAACGACTCGACCAACTTCACGAAATCCGGCAGCGCCTCGCGATACGTGCTGTGCGAATGCCGGCCGCCGTACTGCATGTCCTGCCACTGCTTGACCATGCCGAGCGCGGCGTTGTTCAGGTTGATCACCTTGATCGGCAAGCCGTACTGAAGACAGGTGGACAGCTCCTGCATGTTCATCATGAAGCTGCCTTCGCCCGTGACGCACGCAACCGTTGCCTGCGGAAACGCAAACTGCACGCCCATCGCAGCGGGCAAACCAAAACCCATCGTTCCGAGCCCGCCGGAGTTGATCCAGCGACGCGGCTCGTCGAAGCGGTAGTACTGCGCCGCGAACATCTGATGCTGGCCGACATCGCTGGTGACGTAGGCATCGCCGCTCGTCGCCTTCAACAGTGCCTGCACCGCCTGCTGTGGCAGGATTTTCGCTTCGGAATCGACGCGGTCGAGCATGTGGTGATTCAAGCCGTGCGACTCGCGCCATCCGTCGATCTGCTTCCACCACTCCTGCAATGCCGCGATATCAGGCCAGCCGTGTTTAGTCAGCTCCTGCTCGAGCATCGGTTCCATCTCTTCGAGCACCGCGAGCGCCGGGCCCACGATCGGAATGTCGGCGGGAATGATCTTCGAAATCGAGGCCGGGTCGATGTCGATGTGCACGATGGTCGCCTGCGGACAGAACTTCTTCGGGTTGTTGGTAACGCGATCGTCGAAGCGCGCGCCGATGGCGAGTATCAGATCGGACGCATGCATCGCGTTGTTCGATTCGAACGTACCATGCATGCCGAGCATGCCGAGGCACTGGCGATCGGTCGCCGGGAATGCACCCAATCCCATGAGCGTCGTCGTTACAGGGAAGTTCAGACGCTTCGCAATGCGCGTCAGCAACTCCGCTGCATTCCCCTGCACTACTCCGCCGCCGGCGTAGATGACTGGCCGCTTTGCGCGCGCGAGCGCCTCGACCGCGCGGCGAATCTGCCCGGTGTGCCCGCGCAGTGCTGGATTGTAGGAGCGCAACGAGACCGACTTCGGATACTTGTACGGTGCTGTGATCGCCGGGTCAGTAACGTCCTTCGGCACGTCGATCACGACCGGACCGGGTCGACCCGAGGTCGCAATGTAGAACGCCTTCTTCACCACCATCGGAATGTCGGCTGCGCTTCTAACGAGGAAGCTGTGTTTCACGACCGGTCGCGATACACCGACCATGTCGGTTTCCTGGAACGCATCGGTGCCGATGAGGTCACTCGGCACTTGCCCGGAGATGACGACCATTGGAATCGAATCCATGTACGCGGTCGCAATGCCGGTGATCGCGTTCGTGGCACCGGGGCCGGACGTCACGAGTACCACACCGGGACGTCCCGTCGCACGCGCATAGCCGTCGGCCATGTGCGTCGCCGCCTGTTCATGGCGCACCAGAATGTGCTCCACGCGCTGCTGGCGGAAGATTGCGTCGTATATGTGCAGTGCCGCGCCGCCGGGATAGCCGAATATGTAATCGACGCCCTCGTCCTGGAGGGCGCGAATCAACATATCGCCGCCGGATAGATGCTCCGTCATGGGATCCTCGAAGATCGTACCGTCAAACCACCGAATCCAAATCTCGTGAAAGCGTCTCGCAAAAACGACAACAGCGCGTACTCGACGCGCTGTTCTTGCTCCGGCGAAATCGCCGCGTATTTTTGTGCGGCGCACGAACCATGTCAATTTGATATGCCGGTCCGCGTGCACACCCGGGAATGTGCGCCAAGCCACGAAACGCGGCGCCTGGCGCCTGAGTCAGCGTGTTATCCTTCAACGTAAGCTCTGCGAAAGGACTCTTTCTCAATGGAC
>CAZLDA010000181.1:0-7373 GCA_964557875.1 uncultured Pseudomonadales bacterium
GGCTTCCTGTGCACGCGCAGTGCGCAATGGTTCGGGCTGATGCGATTCAATTTCCTCTGCAAGCGGCGCTTCAGCGAGTTCATAACTCGCGACGTTCGATTCGGCGTCAGCGAGATCGTCGCGAATACGCTGCACTTCATAGTGCGGCGTTTCGAGTCTGTCGGTCGGCACGATGACGAGGTGCGTGTTCGTACGACGTTCGATCTCGGCAACGTCGCGGCGCTTCTCGTTGAGCAGATACGAACCGACGCTGAGCGGCACGATCGCGCGCACGATGGAACTGCGCTCCTTCAGCGCTTCCTCTTCCATCACGCGCAGAATGCCCAAGGCGAGCGACCTCACGTCGCGGATTCGACCCTGGCCGCTGCAACGCGGGCACAGTTCAGTGGTGATCTCTTCGAGCGACGGTCGCAACCGCTGCCGCGACATTTCCATCAAGCCGAAGCGCGAAATTCGGCCGACCTGCACGCGGGCACGGTCGGTCTCGAGCACTTCCCGCATGCGGTTTTCGACCGCGCGCTGGTTCTTCACGCTGGCCATGTCGATGAAGTCGATGACGATCAGGCCGCCGACGTCACGAAGGCGCAGCTGACGGGCGACTTCTTCTGCCGCCTCGAGGTTCGTGTTGAGCGCGGTTTCCTCGATGTCGGCGCCTTTCGTCGCGCGCGCCGAGTTGATGTCGATCGATACGAGGGCCTCGGTAGGGTCGATGACGAGGCTACCACCCGAAGGCAAACGTACGGCACGCTGAAACGCAGACTCGATCTGCGATTCAATCTGATAGCGCGAGAACAGCGGAATGTTGTCGCTGTAGAACTTGATCCGGTCTTTGAAGTTCGGCATCACCTGATCGATGAATGCGTGGGCTTCGTTGTACGCATCGCGTTGGTCGATCAACACTTCGCCGATGTCCGTACGCAGGTTGTCGCGTATCGCGCGCAGGATGACGTTGTTTTCCTGGTAGAGCAGGGCGGGCGTCTTTTCCTGGTCCGCCGCCTTCCGGATGGCGGCCCAGAGTTCCACGAGATAGTCGCAGTCGGACTGCAGTTCTTCCGGGCTGCGGCCGATGCCCGCAGTGCGCACGATAACGCCCATACCTTCTGGTAGATTCAGTTGCGACAACGCGTCACGCAGCATGTCGCGATCATCGCCCTCAATGCGCCGCGAAATTCCACCGGCGCGTGGGTTGTTGGGCATCAGTACGAGATAGCGCCCGGCGAGGCTGATGAAGGTCGAGAGCGCCGCGCCCTTTGTCCCGCGCTCTTCCTTATCGACCTGTACGATCATCTCCTGACCTTCTTCGATCAGGTCCTGGATGCTGCGTTTGCCTTCTGCGCCTTTCTTGGTGAAGTACGTGCGCGAGATTTCTTTCAGCGGGAGGAAGCCGTGTCGTTCCGATCCGAATTCGACGAACGCCGCCTCGAGGCTCGGTTCGACGCGCGTGATGCGCGCCTTGTAGATGGAGGATTTTTTCTGTTCGCGGCCGCGGTTTTCGATGTCGAGGTCATAGATGCGCTGACCGTCGACGAGGGCAACCCTGACCTCTTCAGGCTGAGTCGCATTGATGAGCATTCTTTTCATGTCGTTCGTTCCATTGTTGGGCCGTAGCACCACAACGGGACGCTGACGATCGGAAAGCAGGCCACGCAGCGCCAAACGCTGCGGAGTTTCAGTTCAGGTGATGTGGAGCGAATCGATACGGCGAGTGGTTGCCGCGTCTTCTTGAAGCTCGTAGGTCTGAGCTATCGCTGGTACTGGTACTGATACTGATCCGCTCCGGATTTTGGCGGAGCCCCTTCTTGTTGCAACGGTGTGCGTCGATGATGAAGGTCGACGCAGTCGATGTTCTTTCCTTTCGTCAACGCACTTATTGTCGATGTTCGGCGCGTTGTCGTGGCAGGGACAGATCGATGTCAATCGTCCCCGCATGATGCAGAATGCCGGGCTGAACCGAGGGCGCGCTGCATCAAACCATTTCTTCTGTTTTGCCGCCTCTCCGCTGCGTAGATGCACCGGGTGGCAAGGCGGACGGAATATAGCAGCGCATTCTAAGCACATCAATCGCCAAGGAAAGCAATTGCCGGATCCGGCCGCAGAACGAGTGCGTGGAGTTCGCCATGTCCAGATCGGCGAGGCGTCGGGTCAGCGCATCGACAATTTTCTGCTGGGCGAAATGGATGGCGTTCCCCGCAGTCGGGTCTACGGAATGCTGAGGAAGGGAGAGGTGCGAGTGAATGGTGGCCGGGTCAAACCCGATTACCGTTTGCGCACGGGCGACATGGTTCGAATTCCGCCCTGGCATGGTCCGGTCTCGGGCGCGGCGGTGCCTCCAAGCCGAAGTCTGCTGGACCGCCTCGCCAAGCGCGTCATCTATCAGGACGCCAACATCATCGTGGTCGATAAACCGGCCGGCACCGCAGTGCACGGCGGCAGCGGCATCGAACACGGCATCATCGAGGCGTTTCGGGCGCTGCTGCCGGAGGAACGAAACCTGGAACTGGCCCATCGCCTCGACCGCGACACTTCGGGGTGCCTCTTGCTGGCCAAACACCGTTCTGCGCTTCTAGAACTGCACGCGGCCTTTCGAGATGCGACTGTCGCGAAGACCTACGACGTGCTCGTGCATGGATTATGGCCGCGCAAGCTGCGCACGGTACGCGCGCATCTGGAGAAGTACGTCACGCGGTCGGGTGAGCGACGTGTGCGTGTCGTTCCGGAAGGAAAGCCGGCTCGAACTGAGTTCTCCATAGTGGAGTCGGCGGCCAACGCAACCTGGTTGCGAGCGCATCCTCACACGGGGCGTACACACCAGATCCGGGTGCACTGTCAGGTGTCTGGTCACCCGGTAGTGGGCGATGAAAAGTACTCTTCGGAGCGGCAGTTGGCCGAATCGCGCTCGACAGGTGTGCAACGTCTCTGTTTGCATGCGAGTTCGGTGTCGATTCCGATCGCCGGTGCGATGCGCCGCTTCGATGCGCAGTTGCCTGAAGATTTCAGAACGGCGTGGCGTTTGTTGAGTACCGCGAATAATGCCAACGATTCTCGATAGTTAGAGTCATCCGCAGAGTCGATTTGTTTTGACACCTCAAAATCACGTCCCTATGATGCGCGCCTATGTCGATCCAGCCCCGCACGGACGCGGTCTCTCCGCACGAGTTGGCTCGAAAGGGCGGGCAGTTCTCCGCTGAGATTCCGTTGGCCGCATTTCCGCGACTCAGCTCCCTCGTACTCGGGGATGGAAGCGTCTCAGTCGAGCTCGGATTTGCACGCGACGAGGAAGGACGCAGCCGGGTGGTCGGACGAGCCCTGCTTGCTCCGACGTTGCAGTGCCAGCGATGCCTGGAACCGGTGGTCCGGCAACTCGATGTGCCAATCGACCTGCGGGTAGTGCGCACTGAAGAACACGCTACCGAACTGGCCGACCAGTTCGATACGTTCGTGCTGGCAGAAGACGCAGTGTCGATCGTCGATCTGGTGGAAGACGATCTGCTGCTCGGGCTGCCGGCGCAGGTGTGCAAGGCGTACGATGCCTGTCCGAATCGACCTGAATTGGATTTTCCCGTCGCAGATGGCGCGGGCTTGGAAGAGAAGGAACCTGCCAGACCGAATCCGTTCGGAGTTCTGGCGGAATTGAAGAATCGAGAAAACTGAAGCACGAGTGGAGCATTGAGCCATGGCGGTACAACAGAATAGAAAGAGTCGAGCACGACGCGACCAGCGGCGCTCCCACGACGCGTTGAGCAAGCCGACGCTGTCGATCGATCCCACCACCGGTGAAACCCATCGTCGTCACCATGTGACCGCCGACGGTTTCTATCGCGGCAAGAAAGTTCTCGATCTGTGAAGCTTGGACGGCGCATTCGCACCGTCAACGCTCTGGTCCGTTCGACCCATACTCCTAGCATGATCGCAGGCGCGCGCACATGACCGTCGGTTTCGTTTTTCCGGGTCAGGGTTCGCAGGAAGTCGGCATGCTGCGCGACTTCCTGGATCGCGAAGCCGTGGTTCGCGACTGTTTTGCCGAGGCGGAAGCGGCGATCGGCGTGCCGCTTCGCAAGATAGCGCTCGATGGCCCTGAAGAAGCACTGGGGCGAACCGAGATTACTCAGCCCGCGTTGCTGACCGCGAGCGTCGCACTGTGGCGATGCTGGAACCAGCGCGGCGGGGCAAATCCGTCAGCAGTCGCAGGACACAGTCTCGGCGAATATTCCGCGTTGGTTGCGGCAGGCGCCATCGACTTTGCCGATGCAGTTCGCCTGGTGCAGACGCGCGGTCGCTTGATGCAGGAAGCGGTTCCAGCCGGTACCGGCGCGATGGCGGCAATTCTCGGCCTGGATGAACCCGAGGTCGCACAGTGTTGTGCCGACGCAGGTGGTGTGGTGGCGGCCGCAAACATCAACGCGCCCGGACAGATCGTGATCGCCGGAACCGCCGTAGCGGTCGAGGCGGCAATCGAGCGGTGTTCCGCGGCGGGCGCAAAGCGCGCCATCAAGCTCGCGGTCAGCGTGCCTTCGCATTGCGCGTTGATGACCGGCGCGGCCGCCAAGTTCGCCGAGATTCTGAAGCAGACGCCGGTTGCGGCGCCTCGAATCCCTGTGGTTCAGAACGTCGATGCGTCGACGAGCAGCGATCCGGAACGGATCCGCATCAATCTGGTCGCGCAATTGTCAAAACCCGTTCGCTGGACGCAATGCGTCGAAGCGATGGTGGCCGCTGGCGCCACGACGCTGATCGAATGCGGTCCCGGCAAAGTGCTGGGCGGGTTGATCAAACGAATCGATCGATCGGTTGCGTCGTTTGCAATCGGTACGACCGACGCATTCGATGCAGCGCTCGGCGAGGTAGGCCGTGGCTGAAGCGGAACGCAAGGTCGCGCTGGTAACCGGCGCGAGTCGTGGCATCGGCCGCGCCATTCTCGATCGGTTGGGACGCGACGGTATGTTCGTGATTGGCACCGCGACCAGCGAACAAGGCGCCGCATCGATCGAAACACATCTAAAGGAAGCAGGGCTCGACGGGCGCGCATTCGTCGTACGAGTCGACGACAAAACCTCCGTCGAGTCATTGCTCGAGAGTCTCAAAGCAGAGTCGCTGACGCCGTTGGTCTTGATCAACAACGCGGGTGTCACGCGCGACAATCTGTTGCTGCGAATGAGCGACGACGAATGGAATGACGTACTCAACACCAACGTGTCGTCGCTGTTCCGCCTCTGCAAACCGCTGCTTCGCGGTATGACCCGCGCGCGTTGGGGTCGGATCGTCAACCTGAGCTCGGTGGTTGGCCGAATGGGCAACCCCGGACAATCCAACTACGTGGCGTCGAAAGCCGCAATAGAAGGATTCACGCGAGCGCTCGCGCAGGAAGTCGGTTCACGCAACATCACGGTCAACGCCGTTGCGCCGGGATTCGTCGCCACCGACATGACGTTGGCACTCACCGAAGAACAGAAACAGGCAATGTTGTCGCGCGTGCCGTTGGGTCGCATGGGCAACGTCGAAGAAATTGCGCATGTCGTTGCGTTCCTTGCGAGCGATGCGGCAGCGTATATCACAGGGGAAACGATCCACATCAACGGCGGGCTCTACATGGCTTGAGCGTGTTGATGCGGGTATCCGCCCTCTATAAACTACGCGCTGCCCTGCTGCAGCGCATTCGAACATTTGGGAGAAGGCTTAAACATGAGCAGTGTTGAAGAACGCGTAAAAAAACTGATCTGTGAGCAGTTAGGCGTTAAGGAAGATGAAGTTAAGGACGAAGCGTCCTTCGTAGAAGATCTCGGCGCCGACTCCCTCGATACCGTTGAGTTGGTGATGGCGCTCGAAGAAGAATTCGAAACGGAAATCCCGGATGAGGAAGCCGAGAAGATAACGACGGTCAAGGACGCGATCGATTACATTCTGGCTCACCAGTAGATTTCCACTTTCGCTTCACTTGTCACGCTCGATAAAGCCGCATCTACTAGCGTAGTGCGGCTTCACCCATCTTCACGTCACCACCGCTTCCTGCCGCTGAGTCTGGAGATCCGCTGAATGAGCAAGCGACGCGTCGTCGTCACCGGCGTCGGTATGTTGACTCCGATTGGCAACACGGCGAATGAGTCGTGGACGAATGCATTGGCGGGTGTTAGCGGCGCAGCTCCGATTACGACGTTCGACACCACCGATCACGGGGTGAAGTTCAGTTCGTCGGTCAAGAATTTCGACGCGACGCAGTATATGGATCGAAAGGAAGCGCGTAGGGTCGATCCGTTCATTCAGTACGGAATGGCGGCGGCCGTGCAGGCGATCGCGGACGCCGGCATCGAACCGAATCCAGCAGACGGCGACCGTTATGGCGTCGCAATCGGTTCCGGAATCGGCGGCATTCTGACCATCGAAGACACACACTCGGTTCTGCTCGAAAGCGGACCGCGACGCGTTTCGCCGTTCTTCGTGCCCGCCAGCGTCATCAACATGATTTCGGGCAACGTCTCGATCCGTTACGGATTTCGTGGACCGAACATCGCCATCGTGACGGCGTGCACCACCGGCACGCACAACATCGGTTTCAGCATGCGCATGATTCAGTACGGCGAAGCCGACGTGATGATCGCCGGCGGGGCTGAGATGGCTACGTCTCCGGTAACACTGGCTGCGTTTGGATCGATGAAGGCGCTGTCCACGCGCAACGACAACCCTGCCGCTGCAAGTCGGCCGTGGGACCGCGATCGCGACGGATTTGTGCTCGGTGACGGCGCAGGAGTGCTTGTTCTCGAAGAGTACGAACGCGCCAAAGCGCGTGGTGCGCAGATCTATTGTGAAGTCGTCGGTTTCGGCATGAGCGGCGATGCACACCACATCACGGCGCCCCCCGACGACGGTGGCGGGGCAGTCGCAGCGATGCGCAATGCGCTGAACGACGCGAAGATGACGAGCGACGCGGTGCAATACATCAATGCTCACGGCACGTCCACACCGCAGGGCGACATCGCGGAGACGCGCGCGATCAAGACATTGTTCGGTGCGGATACGCGCGTTGCAGTGCACTCGACCAAGTCGATGATCGGCCATTTGCTCGGCGCCGCCGGTGCCGTCGAAGCGATCTTCACCGCACTCGCCATTCGTCATCAGGTTTCCCCGCCGACGATCAACCTCGACAATCCGAGCGAGGATTGCGATCTCGATTATGTGCCGAACGTCGCGCGCAATATCGCCATCGACGGCGCCTTATCGAACTCGTTCGGGTTCGGCGGTACCAACGGCACATTGATCTTCCGCAAGATCCACTGACGTGACGCGGGCGATACGCGCCCTCGTCGATGGACTCCCCGTCGAAACGCTCCCGATCGACGACCGGGGCCTCCAATACGGCCACGGCATGTTCGAGACTTGCC